>JBBSKE010000396.1:0-3773 GCA_038256595.1 Tepidiformales bacterium
CTCGGCGCTGGTGCGGCCGCGGCTCTCGCACGAACCGCCGTCTCAACCCGTCACCCTGCAGCCAAACGAGTGGCGGCTCGTCGCAGCGGCGGATGGCCGCGTCTCGATTGCCGAAATCGCCGCCGGCTTCCACGTCGATGCGGGGCCAATCATGCGCGCGTATTTTGGGCTCGCCCAGCGCGGACTGGTGCGTTTCGAAGCCCCGAAACCAGCGAGCGCCACGGCCCCGGTCGAAGCGTCTGCTCAGCCCTCGGAGCCTGTCACCGTCGCGGCGACACCTGCTCCTGCGGCAGCGCAAGCCGCGCCGGCCGTGACCCCGGCTGCGGCAATCGAACCTCCTGCGGCAGTCGCTTCACCTGGGTCGAACGCTGCTGCACCCGCATCGAGCGTCGCGGACGAGGTCGAGCCCGAGCAGGACGTCCCCGCACCGGCGGCACTACCCGTCCCGCTGATCAGCGAGCAGTTTTTCCGCGAACTCGCGCGGGCAGCGGCCGGGGCGCTGGGGCCACTCGCCGCGGTCATCGTCGAGGACGCGGTCGAAGCCCATGGCGCGACCATCGACGCCTTCCCCCGCTCACGAGCGGCCTATCTCGTCGAGTCCATCGCCCGCGAGATCAAGGACGACCGCCGCCGCGCCGAGTTCCAGGCGCACATGCTTCGCCTCCTGCGCGACCTCCACAAAGCGGCCTGACCTTCTGGCGCGCCAACGAATCGCCGATCAGTGGCCGGCGGCGCGGACCAGCGGGATTACTTCGCGCGCGAACAGGGTGAGGTCCTCCAGAGGGTAGGGCGCCCGGATGCCGAGAATCACGTGGTCAACGCCCATCGCGGCGAGGTGCACGAGCTGCGTCGCGATCTCCTCCGGCGTGCCGACGAGGGTGCGCTTGCGAACCTCCTCCGGGGTCGAATTACGCTGCCGGGCGACGTTCGCGAGCTTCGCATCGAGCTTGTCCGGGTCGCGATCGATGACGAGGCCGGCAGCGATCGACTTGCGAATCTCGCCTGGGTCTCGGCCAGACGTTTCGCAATGCTGTTCGAGCGCGCCGAGCAGCAGCTGGTAATCCTCGCGCGGCATCAGGAAGGTGTTCCAGCCCTGGGCGTGACGCGCGACCACTCGCAGCGTGAGTTGCGGGCCAGCACCACCGATCCAGATGGGGATATGCGGCTTCTGCACCGGCTTGGGTTCGCAGAGTGCGTCCGTGATGGTGTAGTGGCGGCCGGTGAAGGTCGTGCGCGGGTTCGTCCAGAGGCCCTTCATGATCTGCACGGACTCTTCGAGCTGGTGCAGCCGCGTTGCTACCGGTGGGAAGTCGTAGCCGTACGCGTTGTACTCCATCTCCCACCAGCCAGCGCCGATGCCCATTTCGACCCGCCCGCCGGTGATCACATCGAGCGTCGAGGCGATGTTCGCGAGCAGGGCCGGGTGACGGTAGCTGTTGCCGGTCACGAGCGTGCCGCCACGCAGGCGCGGGACCTGCGCCATCAGCGCGGTCAGGGTGGTCCAGCCTTCGAGGCAAGGCCCGAGCGGGTCGCTGAAAATTGGGATGAAATGGTCGAATGTCCAGGCATGTTCGAAGCCTTCGCGCTCGACAAGCTGCCATACTTCGAGGATTTGCTGGTAATCCGCATGCTGCGGACCGGTCTGGATGCCAAATTCGATTGGGCGCGCCACGGGTCACCTCGGGGATTGTCAGGTGGCGGCAGTGTAACAGCGGGTCTGGGTCACAGGGTTACGAAGCCGACGCGGCTCGCGCTATGCCCCGGCGGCACTTGCGGGGTGCGCGCCCGTTGAGGCCGGCGAATCGGCCGCTGCCCCGTTGAGTGGCGGCAGATTCGGCGCTTCGCCGACCAGGGAGGCTGCTGCACCGTTGCGGCTCTCTTCGGCGAACTGGTGTTGGTAGAGCCGCGCGTAGACGCCGTTCTTCGCCAGCAGTTCCGGGTGCGTGCCGGTTTCGACAACGCGGCCGTGTTCGAGCACGACGATGATGTCGGCTGCCAGGATCGTCGAGAGGCGGTGGGCGATGGCGAGCACGGTTCGCCCGCGAGAGAGCGTATCGAGCGCCTGCTGGATGGCGCGCTCGGTCTGCGAATCGAGGCTGGAGGTGGCTTCGTCGAGGATCAGGATGGCCGGGTCCTTGAGCACGGCGCGGGCGATGGCGACACGCTGCTTTTCGCCGCCAGAGAGCCGGTAGCCGCGCTCACCAACCATCGTGTTATAGCCATGGGGCAAGGCGGCGATGAACTCGTGGATGTTCGCGGCGCGGGCGGCCGCTTCGATCTCGGCGTCGGTCGCCTCGGGCCGGGCATAGCGCAGATTCTCGAGAATCGAGGTGTGGAAGAGGTATGGCTCCTGGTTGACCATGCCAATTGCATCGGCGAGCGAGTCGAGGGTGACGTCGCGGATGTCCTTGCCATCGATCCGAATCGCCCCGGCATCCACGTCATAGAGGCGTGGCACGAGATAGGCGGTGGTCGTCTTGCCGGCGCCCGATTGGCCGACGAGCGCCGCGAACCCACCGGCCGGGACCGTGAAGGTCACATCCGTGAGCGCCGGGCTGCCCGCGACGTAGGAGAACGAGACGTGGTCGAAGGCGAGTTCGCCGCGCACATTCGTGAGCACCGTCGCAGCCGGCTTGTCCTGGATCTCCTGTTCGAGGTCGAGGAAATCGAAGATGCGTTCGAACAGGGCGAGCGAGCTGAGCAACGTGATATTGATGTTGAACAGCTGCGTCACGGGGCCGAAGAGGCGCTGGAGCAGCGCGGCAAAGGTGACGATCGTACCGAGGCTCGCTTCGGCGTCGATCACGCGATGACCGCCGTACCAGTAGACCACCACGGGCGCGAGCGAGCCGAAAAGGCCCATCCCGACGCCGAACCAGCGCCCGACCATCGCGCGGCGGACGTTCAGGGTCCGAATTCGCGCGTTCGTTTCATCGAAGCGCGTAATTTCGTAGTCCTTGCGGCCGAATGTCTTGACCAGCAGCGCGCCGCTCACGGAGAGGGTCTCCTGCATGTGGCCGGTCATCATCGCGAGGCTTTCCTGGGATTCGCTGGTGAGGGCCTTCTGGATTCGGCCGACACGCCGCATCGGGATGATGAAGAGCGGCAGGAACGCGACCGAGAAGAGGGTGAGCTGCCAATCCAGCGCCATCATGACCGAAAAGGTGATGACGACCGTAATGAGGTTGCCCACGACCCCGCCGAGGGTGTCGCTTACCACGCCCTGGACCGCGCCCACGTCATTGTTGATGCGCGAGAGTACCTCGCCCGTGCGGTTGGCGGTGAACCAGCGCAGGGACATACCGCTAAGGTGGCGATAGAGCCGCGAACGCAGGTCGAACATCACGCTCTGGCCGACGAGGTTGCTGAGGAACGTCTGGCCGACGGCCAGGAAGGCGGAAACGGCCACGAGGCCAATCATCATGAGTATCAGGCGGTCGAGGTTCGCCGTCGGTTCGGCGGCGAGCGCGTCATCGATAATCGACTTGAGGAGCAGCGGCGGCCCGAGGCCGGCGAGCGCACCGAGCGTGATCACGCCAATGAGCAGAGCGACGCGGACGGAGTGGCCACGATGGAGGGCCAGGACTCGGCGAAGGGTGGGACCGGCGGGGCGTTGGGGTCGCGCTTTACGCCGTTCTTCGCGGTCTACAGAACCAAAATGCATTGGTTCGAGTGTAGCCGGTTGGTCTAGGAAATAGAAAATAGGAAATAGAGGGGAGGAGACAGGGGCAGACCTCCTATTTCCTACCTCCTATTTCCTACCTCCTATTTCC
>JBBSKE010000397.1:0-3756 GCA_038256595.1 Tepidiformales bacterium
CCGCAAAGACGAGCGAGGGACGGGCCTGGGCCTCGCCATCTGCAAGAAGATCGTCCAGCAATACCTCGGGGATATTCGCCTCGAGAGCACCATCGGCAGCGGCACGACCTTTGAGGTGCTCCTCCCGCGGCACGAGGAGTCGGGGGCAATCACCAGCGTCCTCGTCGACGAACTCGTCCCGTTGGCCGGCAACGAGCGAATCCTGCTGGTCGAAGATCAGGATGGCCTGCGCGACGTCCTGGTCTCATTCCTCGATAGGCTCGGCTACC
Source organism: Tepidiformales bacterium (assembly GCA_038256595.1). Lineage (GTDB taxonomy): Bacteria > Chloroflexota > Dehalococcoidia > Tepidiformales > Tepidiformaceae > JBBSKE01. The sequence continues at coordinate 270 of JBBSKE010000397.1, forward strand.
GGGCAACCGGCGCGTCGACCGCGCTGGCGGCAATGGAGACGTTCGTGGCGGAGGATGGCAATATCGACATGCTCGTCGCGGATGTCGAACTTTCCGATTCCAACGGACCTGAGTTGGCCCGCCAGGTTCTGCGAAGGTGGCCCGGTGTGCGGGTACTTTTCGTCTCCGGCGCTTCGTTGCCCGAACAACACCAGTTGGGAAGTTCGGCCGAAAAGGGCGCGGCGTTCCTGCCCAAACCGTTCACCGCACGGCAACTCGCCCGGCAGGTGCGGCTCCTCATTGACGGCTCAGAGACTGTACTTACGTAGAGAAAGCTACGTAGTGACCGCAATACGCTTCTCGACGCTGCGGCCGTAGGATGTGCAGCACGTGACCCACTTAGACGACAATGAAGCCCATTCGGAATCCTCACCCTCTTCTAGAACTGCGGCGCTTCACATCGTCATAGTGGATGACCACTCGGCCGTGCGCTTCGCATTGCGGCATATCCTCCAACGCGAGAAGGACTTTGTGGTCTCGGGCGATGCCCCCAGTGGCCCGGCCGGTCTCGAGCTCGTGGCCGCGACGCATCCTGACCTGCTGCTCCTGGACCTTTCGATGCCTGGGATGAACGGCTTCGAGGTGATGGACGCGCTCGCGCTCGCCGACTGGCACCCGAAAGTCATCGTCGTTTCGATGAACGACGAAGAGCAGTACGTAGAAGAGGCCCTCAAGCGGGGCGCCTCCGCGTTTGTGCCGAAATCGGAAATTCCGACGATGCTGGTCGCGACTGTTCGCCGCGTGATGGGGCGCTAGATCCCCAGACACAGACCTAGATTGCGATCCCGGCTCAGGAGAGCGGCACGAATCCCTTCCGGATAGCCAGCTTCAGCAGCTCGGCCTTGCTCGTCACGCCAAGCTTCTTCATGAGATTCGCCCGGTGGGTCTCGGCGGTGCGCGTACTGATCGAGAGGCGACCGGCGATCTGACCGCTGGTGAGGCCGTTCGCGACCAGGTGGAAGATTTCCCGCTCCCGGGGAGTCAGGTTGGCGACCGGGTCGTTGCTCGAGCCACGCTCAGAGGCGCTCGTGTAGGCGTCGATCGCGCGGGCGGCGAGGGTGGCGCTGAGGAAGCGCTGGCCATTTGCGGCCGCTGCCACCGCGAGCACGAGCTCGGTCCCGGACGATTCCTTGAGCACGTACGCGAGTGCGCCAGCCCGGAGCGCCTCTACGACATAACCGTCGTCGGCATACATTGACAGGACGACGATCGCCGTCCCGGGCGCCTGGCGCTTCACTTCGCGCGCTACTTCGACTCCAGTCATCCCCGGGAGGCTCATGTCGGTGACGAGGACGCGTGGATGGTTCGCGAGGACGGCTTCGACGGCGGCCGGGCCAGTCGCGGCTTCGGCGACCACGGAGTGGTTCGCTGCTTCGAGAATTCGCCGGAGCCCGTGACGTACAACTTCGTGGTCATCACAGACGACAATGGTTGTCAAGATGCCGCTCCCTTCTGTGTCCGTGCTGGCAGCCGTACAGAGACCACAGTACCGGTACCCGGCTCAGAAACGATACGCATTTCCCCCGACACTGCCGCAGCGCGTTCCCTGATTCCCATTACGCCCGCTTTTCCCAGCATTATCGCGGGATCTTTTGCATCAAAACCAGTTCCGAAATCCCGGATGCTGAGCACGAGTGTGTCCTGCTCCTGCGCGATACTACAGACGGCAGACTGACTGCCGGAATGGCGCGCAACATTTGTCAGCGCCTCCTGGAGGATGCGGTAAGCCGCCAGCTCAACATCCCGGTCGAACCGGATGCCCGCTGGCAGGTCGCAGGTGAATTCGATGAGTAGCCCACTCCGCCGTCCAAAGCGCTCCACCAGCGAAGAGGATGCTGTGCGCAGTCCGAGGTGGTCGAGCGCCGAGGGCCGCAGGTCGAGCGCCATGTTGCGAGTGGCGGCGATGAGCTTCTTGATGATGACCATGACTTCGGCGTGCGATTCTTCATCCAGCGGGTCGCCACCCAGCATCAGCGTCAACGCCGTAAGGTCCTGCCCGAATTCGTCGTGGAGTTCGCGTGCGAACTGGGCACGCTCGCGTTCCTGGGCCTCCACCAGCCGGTGGCTCAACTGGCGGAACTCGTTTTCGGCGCGGCGTACATCAGTGACATCGAAAGCCGATGCGATGAAGACATCGGCCCCATCGAAAACGATTCGCCCAACAGTGATATTGAGCGTGCGCCAGTCTTCGGCAGAATTCAGAAGCCGGACTTCAAACGAAACTCGGTCGGAATCGGACTGCTTCCAGAGGTCGAACTGTTTCGCGGCTTCTGCTGCGTCTGCCTGGCGCAGTCGAGACCCGAAGAAGCGCGGCTGGGTGATATCCTCCGTGCTGAACCCAAGTGTCCTGGCCATGCCCTGGTTCGTATAAAGAATCTTATTTCTGCCGTCGAAGACCCATACTGCGGATTCGATCGTTTCCATCACTGCGCGGAGATTTGCCTGTTCCCGGCGTTCCTGTTCCGCTGCCTGGATGCGATCGGTAATGTCGCGAGCGATGCCGTGAATCACGACCGAGCCATCGGGCCGCGTTACCAGCCGACTCGAGACTTCCATCCAGACCGTGCCGCCGTCCTTTTTTATCATCTCCACGTTGTAACGGGTGATCTCGGCCTGTCCCTCCAGCTTGGCTGTCAACCGGGAATACGAGTCGCGGAGGCTGGCCGGCGTCAGGATTTGATTCGCGTTCTTGCCGCGGACTTCGTTTGGCCCGTAGCCGAGGATTCGCTCGGCAGCGGAATTGGCTTCGAGGATCGCGCCGTCTTTTGCCATCACGTAGATAAGGTCGCTCGCGCGGTCCACGACCTGCCGGTACATCCGCTCCGTCTCGTGATGGCGAAACCGCTCTTCGCGTTCCTTGGAGAGATTGCGGAAGGTGACCACAATGCCGCCGCCGGCAGCGCTCTTTTCGAGCGGCGCGATCGTCAGGGCGACGGGCATCGCCGTGCCGTCGCGGCGCATGAAGATGTCTTCGTGGACGAGCGTAGGTGCCAGGTCGGCCAGGGCGGCGACGACCTCGCGCACAGGCTTGCCGAGCACTTCTTCCTCGCTCCAGCCCAACATCGAAGCCCCCGCACTGTTCAGCAACGTCACCCGGCCCTCGGCGTCCAGGGCGATGACGCCATCAACCATCCCGCTCATGACCGCGCGCGCGTAGGAAAGCTGCCGCTCAACTTCCGCGGAAGCGTCGCGGAGCTGCCCGACGAGGCGCGCATCCTCTGCGGCCTGCGCGGCCATATGTGCGACGTGTGAGAGGACAGGGTAGACAACGACAAAGACCGCCGGGCGGCCACCATAGTCGCAATCGTTCGCAGAGAGGTCGTAGAGCGCGAAGCTGCCATCTTTTCGGGCGACTTCCCAGGCGCCCCGTTCGCGCGGCCCACTCCCCTCGCTCTGCAGCATCTGGTCCAGGCGGGCACGGTCCTCTGGGGAGCGCAGGTCCGCGATC
>JBBSKE010000398.1:0-3756 GCA_038256595.1 Tepidiformales bacterium
GATCGTTATTACCAACACGCCCGACGTCCTGACCGAAGCGACCGCCGAGCTCGCGTTCGCGCTGATGCTCGCCGCGGCGCGCCGGCTCGGCGAAGGTGACCGCCTCGTGCGCTCCGGTGCGTGGACGGGCTGGGCGCTCGACCAGCTCCTCGGGATCGAGCTTCACGGCAAGACCCTCGGCATCGTCGGCTACGGCCGGATCGGGCAGGCGATGGCGCGGCGCGCGGTCGCGTTCGGCATGCACATCATCCACACCGGTCGCTCGGGCGGGATGCCGGTCGACGAGCTGTTCGCGACGGCGGATGTCGTCTCGCTACATTGCCCGCTGACACCGGAGACGCGAAATCTCGTGAACGCGGCGCGCCTCGCCGTGATGAAGCCCACGGCGATCCTCGTGAATACGGCGCGCGGCGGGGTTATCGACCAGGACGCACTGGTCGACGCCCTTCGCAACGGACGACCCGGGTTCGCCGCGCTCGACGTGACGGACCCGGAACCGCTGCCACTGAGCCACCCGCTCTACGCGTTTCCGAACGTGACAATCACGCCGCACATCGCCTCGGCGAGCGTCGAGACGCGTTCGCGCATGGCCGAATGCGCCGCCCGGAACATCATCGCGGCGCTCAACGGCGAGGCGCCGCCGAACGCCGTAAATCACCCCGCTTCGCCGCGATAGCCGGTCTGACCGGCGGCGCGACCGGGCCGTGACCGTGCGATCAGCTATCATCGTCGCATGCTCTTTTTCGGCGCTCGCGACCTGTTCGACAATCCGCCCGCGCTCTTCGCCTACCTCGCCGCAGTGGTCGTGGCGTGGGTAACAGGCATCGCGTTCCACGAGTTTTGCCACGCCTGGGCCGCGAATGAACTTGGCGACAACACGGCGGCTCGCCAGGGCCGCCTGACGCTGAACCCGGCCGCGCATATCGACCCGCTCGGGTTCCTGTTGCTGGTCTTCGTGGGCTTTGGGTGGGGCCGCCCGACGCCGGTGAACCCGATGCGCCTGCGCAACGGCCCGAAGCGGGGAAACATGCTCGTGGCGGTTGCAGGCCCGGCCTCCAACTTCGTCTTCGCCGTGCTGGCTGCGCTGCCCCTGCGCCTCGGGCTTGTCCCGCAGCCGCGCAGCCTCGACGGAATCGCGGACGCCAGCGGCGGCGAGATTCTCGGCCTGTTCCTGTTCTTCATCGTCTTTTACAACATCATCCTCGGCATCTTTAACCTCATCCCGATCCCGCCCCTGGACGGGTTCAAGGTGGCCGTCGGCATCCTCCCGGACGACCTTTCGAACCAGCTCCAGCGCATCGAGCCGTACGGGATGGGTATCCTGATGGCGTTCCTGATGATCGGCTTTATCGCGCCGCAATACAGCCCGATCAGCTGGCTCCTGAACACGGTGGGCGACGAGATATTCCGGGTGGTCTTGTAACGAACGAGACGGTCGCGACGACGGTCCCGCAGCCGACCGTAGTGTTGAGTGTGATAGCGGCGATCTCGCCACGGCAGCGCCGATCGTCGGTAACGCGCTCAACGTGGTGTCCGTCCGCGTCGATGGGTGCCAGTTGTCGCCGTGGGCACGCTCCCTAAGGCGGTCGCGTTACTGACAGGTGGTGCAGCTCATCGATAGATGATGCTCGTAGCGCGGCCGGGGTGTGGGCATCGGTGCGAGTCGGGGCACCCAATTGCAACCAACAGCCGCTACTCCGTCAGTAACGCGACCGACCGAGGGAGCGTGCCCACGCGTGACGCAGCGCCCTGTCCGCGCGGTTGGCACAGGTCCACACGCACGGCGTGGTGCCAGCCGACTTCGTGACAAAGATTTTTGCGGAACCGAGTAAGAATTCGCGCGCTGCCCGGTCTTATCCCTGAAACCGCTTCCAACCGAAGCAAAAAAGGGAGACCAAAATGAACACCAGGACCCGTATCCGCACCGCCCTTGTTGGAACCGTCGGCCTTGTCGCACTCGCCAGCGCCTCCATCGCGCCAATGGCCGCATTCGCGCAGACACCACCCACCGGCGGCCCCGATACGCGGTCCGGCCCGACCCGCAGCACCTGCCCCGCCTACGACAGCAAAGCCCTCGAAGCGCCCTACGTCTTCAAGTTCGGCCTCTCCGGGACGGAACTCCAGGACCAGTTCTACGGCGACGGCAATGTCGCCAATGACGGCAGCTACAACGACAACGGCTTCCGCCCCGACCGTCTGACCGGCTACGTGGACGACGGCAACACGCGTTTCGCAACAAAATGGGTCAACACCGGCGGCCCCGCCTGGTCATCGAAATTCGGCCTCACCAGCGACGAATTCCACGAGCGGTTCCTCAAGCTCCGCGATGACGGCTACCGGATCGTCGATGCGAGCGGCTACAACACCGCCGTCGGCGTGCGCTACGCCGACATCTGGGAGAAGAACACGACCGGCATCGGCTGGGCCGTCACCCGCGATGTTTCTGTTGCCGGGTTCGAAGCCGTCAAGAATGACATGCGCCAGAAGGGCATGGCCCCGACTCACATCGAAGGGTACGAACTCCCGAACAAGGGCACGCACTTCATTATCACCTGGGAAGCCGCTCGCGGCTGCAACTGGGACATGAAAATCGAACTCAGCGGCGCACAGTACCAGGCATTCTTCGACGCAAATATCGCAACGAAGCGCCCAATCCACACCGACTCCTACGTCGTTGGCACGCTGCCGACGCGCTTCGCGACCATCTTCTGGGCGCAGAGTGGCCCCGCTATTCGTGCCACTCATGGCCAGCACTGGTACACCTTTCAGCGTTCGTTCAACAACAACGCCTGCGACGGCTACGTGCTCGAAAACGTATACGCCATGGAACTCCCGGACAAGTGGAACACGTACGGCGGTATCTGGACCTTCAAGGGCGTGCCCGTGGTCGATGAGAATTCGTCGCTCCATGCCCGCATAAACAAGCAGACCAACTGCACCGATGGCCGCGCCGGCGCCGCCGTCATGAACCTCACGAGCGGCGAGGACACGTTCGCCCACGGCGACCAGCAGTTCGGCTCGGCCAGCGCGATCAAGGCCCCGATTCTCTATTCGGTCTTGCGCAAGGCGGATGCTGAAGGGCTCGACCTGACCACCGAGATGCTCAATGTTGGCGCCCAGTACGGCTCGAACGGCGGCAACCTGCTCGTCGCAAACCAGTCCTACAGCATTGATTATCTCGCCTCGATCATGATCACGAACAGCCATAACTGGGCCACGAACCGGCTCATCGACTGGGTCGGCATGGACGAAGTGAACGCCGAAATCGACGCCCTCGGCCTGACTCGCACGACGCTCGGCCGCTACATGAGCGGCACGAATTCGCCCAGCGCCCAGGGCCTCGGCAACTGGGGCGACGACTTCCGCGCCGGGTTCGACAACTTCAGCACGCCGCGTGAATTCGCCACTTTCTACCAGCTCGTGTGGGAGAACGACGGCCTCTTAAGCGCAAACCGCTACGCCCGCTTCCTCGCCATCACGAGCGGCGCGCCGACCATCGCGAACGACGTCCTCCCCGGCGGCTACGACCCGGACTTCGTCCAGTACTGGAACAAGGCCGGCTCGATGTCCTACGGCGGCAACCCTGGCGACTACACCCATCGCCCGCAGATCGGCGCCCACCAGCTCACCTCCGAGGCCGGGATCATGCAGTTCTCGAACGGCGAAGTGGTGGCCTACGCGGTCTTCGCAGACGAACGCGACCCGGGTTCCAGCGCCAGCGCCATCGCCTGCATCGGCTTCGAAGTCGCTCGCGAA
>JBBSKE010000399.1:0-3737 GCA_038256595.1 Tepidiformales bacterium
CTTCCTTACGGTCCCGCCGGCGGGAACCCTTGTGCTGCTCGACGGAGCAGCCACAGTCGCTTGGCTGCATTAACCGAAGCGCCCGATGCCTGTGCTGGCCCTGAGCATCCCGGGTCTTCTCGCCGGCATTGCCTACCTCGCCATCTTCTGGAACCAGGAGTACGGCGCCCTTGCCCAGCCCGCCCGTGCCATCCGCTCCCAGATTGACCCTTCCGCGCGCGATGCGAGTTCCGACGACTACCGCGTCAGGGAGCGTTATAACGTCACGGAGACGCTGAAGCTCAACCGCATCTTCGGCATCGGCTTCGGACGCCCCTTTGCCCAATTCCAGCCGCTGCCGGACCTCACCGATTTCTGGCCGTTGCAGGCCTACACGCCCCACCAGAACGTGCTCTGGCTCTGGCTGAAAATGGGTGTCGTTGGGGTCGCCGTCATACTCGGGCTCTGGCTTGTGGCGTTCAAACGCTGCCTGGAAGCGATTCGTTCGACCCCGAAAACGGCGCCACTACCGGCCACCGCCGTGATTCTCGCCGCCTCCCTCCTGATGTACCTGGCCTACGCGCAGATCGACCTGGCGCTGACGGGCACCCGAGGCATCGCGCCACTCGCCGCGGCCATCGCCCTCTGTCTCCGGCTTCGGCCCTATCAGCCGCCAACTGCGGAGACCGAGATGGCGCCATCGTGACCGCCACGCCCTGGCTCGATATCGTCATGCCAACGTACAACCGGCCGGCGGCACTGGTCCGGGCGCTGGAGGCGATTGCGGCGCTGAACGCGAGCGCCGAGCTTCGCGTCATCGTTGTGGACGACGGCTCGGCAGGTCCGTCCGAGGACGCACTCCCGCCGGCCCTTCGCGAACGGCTCTCGATTCGCGTGATCCGGCAGGCCAATGGCGGCCCCTCATGTGCGCGAAATACTGGCCTCCGGGCCGCCGAAGCGGAGTACATTGCGTTCGTCGATGATGACGTGCAGGTCGATCCCGGGTGGCTGGCCGCCTATCGTGACGCAATCGCAGCCGAATCAGGCCCTGCGGCGTTCATCGGCCCCCTCGTCCTCCCGGCGAACTGGCGGCCGAGTCCCTGGATTCGCTGGGAGGCCGAAACACTCGCGCTCGAATACCGCCGCATGGTCGATGGCGTGTACGAACCCACCTGGCGGCAGTTCTTCACGGGGAACGCACTGGTGCGGCGCGAATACCTCCTCGGGGCTGGCGGCTTCGACGAAACATTCACGCGCGCCGAGGACATCGAACTGGCCATCCGGCTCGAACATGTGTGCGGGGCCAGGTTCCGCTTCGTCCCCGAGGCGATCGGCTGGCATTATGCGCATCGCACGCTGAAGGGGTGGCTGAATATCCCGAAAGCGTACGGCGAGTACGACATTCGCATCGACCAGATGCACCCCTGGGCCGGCCACCGGCAGCGCCTGACCGACGAGCTGAATCTCCGCCGCAATCCCCTGACACGCCTTGTTCGTGCTCCGGCGAGGAACGATCGCCTGCGCTCGGCCGGCGTCTTTGCGGCCACTCGCGGAGCCATCGGCGTGTCGAAACTGGGTGCGCACCGGCTTGCCAGCCAGCTCCTGAGCATCGCCTATGACGCCGAGCACACGAACGCCTTCTTTCGCGCGGCGGCCGCTTTCGACGCCAGCCGCGACAGTGAACCGCCGATCAACAGCCCCTCAACTGGCGAAGAGTACGCTCATACACCATGAGCAGTGCGACCATTTCGGCCCCAGAGACCTCACGAGCTGAAACCCCAGGAGGGGCGAAGCGCCCCCTGCTGCTCATCGAGCAAACCCTCGGACATCGCACGCACGGGATGAACCTCGAAGCCGCCGGTGCGGCCGCAGCGGTGAAACCGCGGATGGGCAAGGTGAACTTCACCGCCCGTGGCCGGATTCCGCTGCCCTGGGCCATTCGCGGGAGCTGGCAGGCCCTGCGCAAGGCCCGCCGCGCCGCCCACGTCACTTCTGTCACCTTCTACCACACGCAGACCGTCTCCTTGTTTGCCCCCCTGGGCCCGAAACCGTACATCGTGAGCATTGATGCGACGCCGAAGCAACTCGATGCGATGGGCGCGTTCTACAGCCATCGCGCCCAGCCCGCTCCGCTCGAGTCGGCAAAACGGGCCTGGTACGGCCTCGTCCTCCGGCGGTCCGCGGCCGTCATCTGCTGGTCCCAATGGGCCGGCGATTCGATTGTCAACGACTATGGCATCGATCCCGGCAAGATCAAGCTCGTCGCCCATCCCGGCGCCCCCGCAGCACTCTTCGCCATCGAGCGGGGCGCGCGACGGCCCGGGCCAGTGCGAATCCTCTTCGTCGGCGGCGAGTTCGAACGCAAGGGCGGCGAGCACCTCCTGGAGGCATTCGCATCCCTGCGTGACCGCGCTGAACTCGTGTTGATGACCGAATCCGAGGTCGAGCCGGCCGAGGGAGTGCGCATCGAACTCGGCGTTCGCCCGGGAATGGAGCGATTCCGCCAGCTCTGGGAGGAGGCCGATATCTTCTGCCTGCCAACGCTCGGCGATTGCACCCCGGTCGCGCTCGGTGAGGCGCTGGCCGCCGGACTGCCCGTGGTCACCACGCGCGTCGGTTCGAACGAAGAGACGATTCGCGATGGCGAAACCGGCCTGCTCGTGCCGCCCGCCCACACTGAGGCCCTCGCCGCCGCACTTGCGCGGTTGGTCGACGACCAATCGCTGCGCCAGCGGATGTCCGGGGCCGCCCGTCTTGACGCCATCGAGCGCATGGACGCGCTGAAGAACGCACGCCGAATTCTGCGGCTCCTCGACGAGGTAGCCGCGTGCGAGTGACCGTGTCCGGCGGCGCCGGCTTCATCGGCCACCACCTCGTCACGGCCCTGGCCGACCGGGGCCACCAGGTCGTCGTGCTCGATAACCTCCACCGCGGCAGCTTCGACTGGCCCGGCGCTGCCCTTGCGACCTGCATCGAGGGCGATATTCGCAACGCACCCGACTGTGCCCGCGCAGTCGAAGGCAGCCAAGCAGTCATCCACCTCGCTGCCCAGTCGAATGTGATGGGCAGCCAGTCGAACCCAAACTACACCTACGAAACGAACGTCAACGGCGCCTGGAACGTCGCCAGGGCGGCAGTCGATGCGGGCGTGCCGCACATGGTCTTTGCCTCCTCGCGTGAGGCGTACGGTGAGCCCGCAACAATACCCGTCCACGAAGACGCTCCGCTCGTGCCGCACAATCTCTATGGCGCGAGCAAAGCCGCGGGCGAACTGCTGCTCCGAACCATGCCGGCCGAACTGAAGGTCTCCGTGCTGCGACTGGGAAACGTCATCGGCCCGGGAGACTCGGGACGCGTGGTTCCGCTCTGGCTCTCGGCCGCACAGGAGGGCCGCCCGATGGTCCTCTTCGGTGGCGCGCAGGTGCTCGATTTCGTCCCGGTGGACCTCGTTTGCGATGCGTTCGTTCGCGTGGTCGAGAACGGCCCGCTCGCTGCGCCGATAAATGTCGGTTGCGGCAAGGCCACCACGCTCTACGAACTCGCGGCCCGCATCCAGGCGCTCGCCGGAGGCTCCGTGCCGCTCGACGTGCAGCCAGCGCGCGAAGCCGAGGTGACCCGATTCGTCGCCGATGTCACCCGCATGCGCACCGTCCTAGGGATCGAACCCCCGGCCGACCCGCTCGCCATCCTCGAACGCATGCTGGCCAGCCGCTCGTGAGCGTGGTCCTTCTCGTCAGCGCGACCGCGGCCGACACCGA
>JBBSKE010000400.1:0-3735 GCA_038256595.1 Tepidiformales bacterium
TCGCCGCCGCGGCCCCGGCACCTCGAGATGCGTGGGAGCTGCGGACTATTCGCCCGAGCGGCTTCGGCGATTGTCCTTCCTGCGCAACGCTCGTCTTGAGTCCCACCTCGGATAACGGGGCCACCTCCGCCGCAATTCTCATTTTTCAGCTACAAACGACAGGACCAAGTGCCGGCAGGGTGCGTGACGTCATTGACGGCTTCGTTGGCCCCAACGATGAGCACCTCCTTGCAGGCGGCTCGGGATTCGTCGTCGTGGCGGGCGACTCGCCTTTGCCGCCGGCAACGGGGAATGGCACGGCGATCGACGACCAGCGTTCGCAGACTGTAGCCGCCACCCAATTCCTGGCGATAATCGCATCTCTGGTTTTGGCATCAACGATGCGTATCCGCGGCCGTTAGGGAACGTTGTCATACCGTCGGAATCGGCAGAGGTCCACACGCTGCCAGGCGCTCCCTAACGCGGTCGCGCTACGGATGAGGACGTGGCCCTGTCTGTGGCCCTGTCTACTGGAAGTCCATGCGGTAGCGGACTTCGGTGGCGAAGAGGTTGCCGTCGTCGCCGAGGGGTTCGGTGAGGCGGGCGCCGTCGCGTTGCCAGCCGTGGCGTTCGTAGAAGCGGGCGGCCCGGGCATTGCCTTCGAGCATCCAGAGGACCGCGCAGACGAAGCCGGATTCGCGCAGGTGCTGGACGCCGAGTTCGAACACGGTGCGGCCTGCGCCGGTGTCCCAGTGGTCCGGGTGGGCGTAGATCGCCCAGATCTCGCCGGTGAGTGGCGGGAGTTCTGGGCCAGTGGCGATGGTCGACTGGCGATAGGGCCCGGCGAGGCAATAGCTCAGGATGTCGGCGGTGCGGTCTTCGAGGACGAGGATGCGCGTGCCTTCGCCCGCCGCGGCGATGCGCTGGCTCCATTGGGGGACGCGGTCGGGGATGGTGAGCCGGTCCAGGTGCGAATCGGGGAGGAGGCCGCGATAGGCGGTCTGCCAGGCGCGCACGTTGATGGTCGCGATCGCCTCGGCGTCGGCGATGCGGGCGGGGCGGACCACCCGGTGGCTGCCCCGTTCGCTCATGCCGGCTGGAACACCCTCAGCGGGAAGGTCGCGACGACGTCGTAGACCGCGCCACCCGGGACCATGCGGCTGCGCATGAGGGAGACCTGGCTTGTGCGCCAGGTGACCGTCGGGACGGTGGTCTTGCCGACTTCGACTTCGATCTCCGCGCGGCGGCGGGTGCCGATCTCGTCGCGGACCCGGCCGAGGGTGAGGTGGGGGCGGAACGGGCGGCGTTCCGGTTCGAAACCGACCACGGCGAGCGCGAGGTTCACATCGCGGACGAGCGCTTCGAGGCGAAGGACATCGCCAGCGATGCCGACCCACATGAGTCGCAGGCCTTCGCGGCCGCCGAAGGTGCCGATGTTCGAAAATTCGAGATTGTAGGGAGAGTGGCGGACAACGGCTTCCTGCATCGCGATCTTGATCGCGGGGAGCTTCTTCACGGGCACTTCGCCGAGGAATTTGATGGTGACGTGGACGCCTTCTGGCTTAATCCAACGGACGTCATTCGCGCTGCGGTCTTTGAGGGAATCGATGAGTCCGCCAATGGATGTTTTTACTTCTTCTGGCACTTCGCAGGCGACAAAGAGCCTGACGTCATCTGAGTTCAAGCTGGTCATGAATTCCTATCTGTCACAGTCTCTGGGGCGAAGAGCGCTACCGCATTCTGTCCACAAATCGCTGCACTGCTTTCCGAGGGGACGACAGCAAGGATCCGCTCAAGCTGACGACGGGGCGTTTGCAGAGGGTAGTCAGATGCGAATAGCACGCGTCCTGGACCCGCAAGGTCCACGAGACGGGGGATGCTCTGTTCATCATACAGCAACGAAGCAGCCGCCGTATCAAAATAAACCGAGGTCAAGGCAGCCTGTATTTCGGGCATCTGGAGGTAAAACGAGAGGCCACCGCCGAGGTGGGCGGCAACCATCTTTGTGCCCGGGTTTGCGATTGCGAGTTCACATAATTCGACCGGCGAGATGCCGCCGCCCTTGCCTGGGTAGGAGTGGCCGAGGGGCTCGCTGACGTGCCAGAGGAGAGGTACCCCGGCATCCCTGGCGAGGCCGCAAAGTGAACGTGATTCGGCGCCGAGCGGGTCCCAGCCCTGGTCGTGCGGGCGGAGTTCGCCAAAGCCGCGCGCGCCGGCGAGAAGCGCCTGTTCGACTGTCGCGCGCCAGCTCCCGTGGGCGAGGTTGAGGGTCGCGAGCGGCCAGGTGCGCGCGCCCGCCGGCGATGTTCGCGGCCAGGCGAGCAGGTACTCGTTCTGTTCGGCGATTTGGCGCTCGGACCCGAAGGCGAAACCGGCGACCACGCTGGCATCGACGCCTGCGCGGTCCATGGCGGCGATGAGGTCTTCGGCGGTGGCCATTTTCGCCTTCGGGTTCGCGTAGACCGCGGCGAACACGGGGTCCCGGGCGGCGATGGATTCGCGGACGAGCCGCTGCTCGGGCGGGAAGAGGTGGGTGTGCGCATCGACGACGGGCATGGCGCGGATGGTAGCAGCAGGCGGGCCCACGCGGGTCCGTGGACCTCCTGCCGCAGCATCGTATACGGGTATTTCCCTACGTTTACGTGAGCGTAAGGTTCGTGGTAGACTCCCGCTCCGAATCCCGCGCGAACCGGGAGACGGAACCGGCGCGAGTCACTCTGACCCCGCCGCGCCCGGCGTGCCCCCCCACTGGCGCGCCGGGCGTTTTCTCGCTTCGAACGGCGTCAGTTGCCCATGCTGAGCTGCAGGCGGAGCGCCCAGACATCTCGCAGTTCGAGCGCGCCACCGTCCGGGTTGCCCGTGCAGGGCGCGACCGGCAAGGCGCCGCCACCAAAGCCGGCGAGCAGGCGCAGCACCGCGAGGGCATCGAGCGCGTCGAACGTCCCATTGCAGGTAGCGTCATAGGCCGGGTCGGTGACGTTGAACTCGTCGCTCTCTGCGTTCTGCTGGGCTGGCGCTGAGGCCACCAGCACCCGGGGTGTGAACGACGGGCCGCTGGGCGTGCAGTTCGTCCAGGTGGCGATGCCGTTTGCGACCGCCTGGCTCAGCGGCTGGTCACAGGAGAAAGCGCCCTCGCCGGCTGCGATCGTGACCACCGTGGAGCTGTCGGCAGTATTGAGGGTGTGGTCCGCGCCGTGCGCCTCGACCGAAATGGCCGCGCTCATTGGAATGCCGGAGACCGTGTTCTGCGGCTGGCTGCCCCAGTGGAGGTGCTCGGTGGCAGGCGGCTCGGCCGCACCCTCAAGCGTGCCGGAGTAGTCCAGGTTCAGGACGAGATAGCCGCCGCCACCGTCACCGAACTCGGTGACGTTGCCGGTGACATGGAGCCAGTACGTCGTGTCCGCCTCGAGCGGGATTTCGGAGAGAATCGACGAAGGGTCGTTGAACTCGTTGACGTCGTTGTGGCAGGCCACTTCGACGAGCGCGGACCCGTCCATCCGGTAGAGCATCAGCACCGTGTCCTGTTGCAGCGCCTGGTTGGGGTAGTGCGAGTTCTTGGTCTTCGCGCTGAACGCTCCGGCCGTGTCGGTCGTGAACGTCCACCAGGCCGTGGCCGATTGCTCATCGACGTAAGGCGAGCATTCCGATGGTGGGTCGCCCGGTTCGGTGGTGAAATCGATGGTCATCTGGCGGTAGAGCGCGGGCGTGTTGGTCACGACGGTCGCGTCGGCGAAGTCGTCGTTCGTCGGTGGCGAA
>JBBSKE010000401.1:0-3732 GCA_038256595.1 Tepidiformales bacterium
CGAACACGTCGAGGCCGAGGAGCTTCGCACCCGGCGCGACGGCGGAGATGGTGGCCGCCACGCTCGTGCCGTGGGTGCCGGAGTCGCGGAGGTTGTCTTCGGTTGCGAAGTCCTGCATGTGGACGACGCGACAGGTGCTCGCCGGGACGCCGACGCCCGTGCAGCCGAAGTGTGGCTGGAGGTAGTCGATGCCACTATCGAGCACAGCGACCGATGCGCCGGCGCCCGTGTAGCCGGAGCCCTGGGCCAGCGGCTGCTGGATGAGGGGGAGGGATTCGCCGAGCAGGGGTTCGCGCTCGTGGTCCGGGAAAACTCCGGTGACATCCGGATGGGACGCGAACGTCGCGAGTGCGGCGGTGGATTCGAAGCGCACAAGCGAGATGCTGAGATGGCGGTAGTCCTGGAGCACGGTCACGTCTGCAGCGGTGGCGGCGAGGACGCCTGCCTTCAGCGCAGCCATTGCCTCCGCGCGATTGTCGACGGGGCCGAGGCCGGACTTCGATTCACGGTACTGGACGATCGCCTCCACGCTGGGGGCGCCAACTGCGTCAGCGGCGACGGTGGCATCGACGATCCCGGCGGCGACAAGGTCGGCGATGATCGTCTCGGGCTCCTCGCCACGGGCGACCCGCTGGGGACCGGCGAGCGTGAACATCGCGACGAGGGCGATGCCGGCGGCGAGAAGAAACCCGGAAGGGTATTGGCGGGACTGGGATCCTACGGCCATGGATCAGTTCCACGCGCCCGAAGTATGGGGTATGCGACATTCGAAATATGAAGCTGCATAGTGCCGGGAGGCGCGGCCGGCACGGTCGGAATTTACCAGATCCTTAGAAAATGCCGGATGAAGAAGAGCCTCGCCCGCGCTTGACTGCCGGAGGTCTGCGTGGCAGCCAGCCCGGGTTGGCCAGCTTGATGCGACGCTCCCGGAGCTCGCTCACCGTGTGGTTCCGGGCCGGGAATAGGCCGGCCCTCAGGACGGAGACCTACCGTCAGTTTAGCTGGGCGATGAGCATCCGAATTTCCAGGATGTCGGTGATTCCCAGCGCGCCGCCGTCGGCGTTGCCCGTGCATGGTGCCGCCGGGAGCAGGCCACTCGTGAAACCTGCCACCTGGCGCAGGGTCGCGAGCGCGTCGCTGCTCGTATAGGCGCCATCGCAGGTCGCATCGTAGGCCGGGTTGGTGACGAGCAGCCCCGGGCTGACCGCAGACTCGACGTTGTTCGCGGCCGCGATGACTTCGATTTCGCCGTCATAGCTGGAGCTGAACGTGCAATCCGTCCAGGTGGCGCGCCCGGCGGAGAGCGTCTGGGTGAGCGGCTGGTCGCAGGTAAGCGTCGGCAGCGCCGGGTTCAAGCCGCAATCGGGGAAAGGATCGAAGGATTCGAACGGGTCCTGGTCGTTGTGGCCGTTGCTGGCGGCGCTGAATCCCATGCCCTTCGCCGCGAAGACGTCGAAGATGACGCAGAGGTAGGCGCCGCCGGTGTTGATGATGTCGGCCACGAGGATGGCGTCGCGCGCACTGAGCATCGAGGGGTTCTGGGGCGTGAGTTTGAGGCCATCGACCACGAGCTGGTCCACGTCGTTCGCGGTCCAGCCTTCGTCCACGAGCGCCGTGCGCAGGTTCCAGAGCGTGCTCGCCCAGATCTCGCCCTCACGGTGGACTACGCACACGGGCCCCTGGCCGAGGTCGGTTTCGCAGACGTGACCGTAGGTCCAGGGGTGCCCGTCGTAGGAGAAGAAGCGAATGCCGGTGACGGGGTTGCCGGTGACGTACTCTCCCATGATTGGGTCGTCGTAGCGGCTGATGGCGAAGTAGTCGCCCCAGCCTTCGCCCATGCCGCCGGACTGGACACCCTGCAGCGCATCGACGCCGATAGGATCGACAAGGCGATTGGAGAGCCCGTGGGTGTATTCGTGGATGACGACATCGCCGTCCACCGAGCCGTCGCGCCGCGGATTCGAATCGCTCCAGAGATACATGCGCATGATGGGGTTGTGGCCTTCTGGCGGTGTCTGGAAGGTCGCGTTGTTGCGGCAGTTGAGGAGGGGCTGGGGCGGTGTCCCGCCCTGATCGCAGATGGTGAAGCCGTACTGAGCGAGCGACCAGACTTCATCGCCGCCGAGCCCGCCCAGGCCGAAGTTGTTGTCCTGGAAGTTGGCGGCGGCTTCGGTGAAACCGAGCGTATAAAACCAGTCGTGGATCATATTCGTGAAGTAGAAGAGGTTCGTCACGATCGCGCCGTTGTCCACATCCATACCGGATACACCCAGCTGCCGCCAGCCGTCGGTCCAGGGGAAGTTGAAAATGCCGGAGGTCTGGAAGTAGTAGAAGATGCCGCCGGCGAGCCCTTCGCGCGCGAGTAACGTGGATGTGTTGTTGCCGAGCGTGCAGGGCGATTGCCCGATGTTGCAATCGAAGCTGGAGTTTCCGCCGAACCAGCTGGTGTGGCCCGGGATGTCGCTTTCGAACGGCTCGGTGGTGCGCGGGCCGGCGTCAGGGTGCTCCGTGAAGACGGTGCCCTCGGGTGCGTCGTGGGCCTGGAGGCTCACCTGGTAAACAATCGCCCCGGTCACCTGGTCGACGACGGTCATCCAGTAGTCGTGGTCCTGGGGGAAGAGCACGAGGAACGACGGCCGCAGGATGGCGCTATCGAAATAGAGGATCGGCTCCGCCGTGGGCGAAAGGTCTTCGGCGAGCGCGGCGGAGATCGGGTCGGTCACGTTGACGGTCGCACGCGGGCCGACCGCGGCTTCGGTTGCGGCGATCGCGCCATTCGCCGAGATGTTCGGTTTGTTCGCAGTGGACACGGTGGTGACGTTCTTGAGTGTGCTGCTGAAGCTGTAGACGCGCCCGTCCGCGGCCATGCCGACCTTCGCGTAGGCGTCGAATACGGGCAGGCCATCGACGGTTTGGGTGTAGCTGACGACAGTGAGGCCCGTTGCGGATGTGACGTTCACCGCGTGGACGTTGAAGGTGGCGAGCGCGTCGGGGAAGCTGGCCGCCTGGGCGATGGTCGCCAGGAATCGGGTGGCGATGACCTCGGGCGGGTCGCTGCTCGCCTGGGTGAGTGCGCCACTCATCGCCATGAGGGAGGCCAGCGTGGAATCGTCCGCATAGGAGGCGCGTAACTCCGTGCCGGGGAACGCCAGGCGGAGGAGATGGAGCTGGACTGCATCCGGCGTGCCGCCGCCGATAGTAACGCGCGTCGCGGGGCCCGCAGGGAACGGACCGGCTTCGCCCAACGAGAGCGTGACCGAGGTGCTGTTGTCCGTCGTGTTTCGAATGCCACCCGGGTTCACGCCTTCGACCACGATGTTACTCATTTCGACCGTGGCGGGGACGCTGTGCGGGCTCGGGTTCCACTGCAGGGCGACCGTTGGGCCACCTCCGCCGGCCGAAGTGATGTTGAAGAGATTGCTGTCCGCGGCCGGGAGTCCGGCAGAGGTTGCGATGATCTGGTAGCCGGTGCCGGCGACGCTGATGCTGCAGCCGCTGAAGTTCGCGAGGCCGTTGACGAACGTCTTCGTGAGACCGCCGCTGCAGGTGAGGGTTGGGAGAGGGTCGCCGTCGTTGTCATTAATGGTAAGGACGGTGCTCGCGGGAGTGCCTGCCGACGCGCCGGTCACGCCGGAGAGCGCGAAATTGACGGTCTCGGCGGATTCGGGCGCGGAATCGTCGGTGATGGTGACGGTGCAGCTCTTGGATGCGGCGTCGCCGTCGGCCCACTGC
>JBBSKE010000402.1:0-3720 GCA_038256595.1 Tepidiformales bacterium
ACGAAGGGGCGACCTGGTCGCTCTGCCGGATGCTCGCCGGTGAACGCGTGCGTCGACGACCAGTTATTCGGCGAACGGGACTGTCCGGCGTTCGCACGTTCGCAGCCCATCTGCCTACACTCTTGCCATGGCCACGCCCCCTCTCGTCCTCTTCGGTGGGGCGTTCGATCCTCCACATAACGCGCATCTGCTGGCAGCCGAATGCACGCGCGCGCACTTTGGCGCCGAGCGCGTTGTCTTCCTGCCGACGGGCGACGCCTACCACAAGCGCCCGGGCAACCCCGCCGCCTTCGCCTCCCAGGTCACTGGTCGAACGCGGCAACCGTCCCCAGCGGCGACACGGCTCGCGCTCCTCCGCCTGGCCATAGCCTCCAACCCGGCGTTCGCCATCGATGAACGCGAAATGCAGCGCGAGGGGCCAACCTACACGGTGGACACGCTCGAATCGCTCGTCCGCGAACCGGTGGCTGCCGGTGGGGTTATCCTCCTGCTCGGCGCCGATAGCCTCGCCGACCTGTGGATCTGGCGGTCGCCGCAGCGCATCCTCGAACTCGCGACCATCGCCGTGGTTCCGAAGCCGAACGCGCGCGTGGCCGAGCCGCCCGTCCCACACGTCGCGGTGCCGATGCCGGCGATGGCGGTCTCCTCCACGCTCGTGCGCAGCCGAGTAGCCGCCGGGCTGCCCATTCGCTATCTCGTGCAGGATGGCGTGGCCGAATACATCGCGAGCGAAGGGCTCTACCGGGAGTGAGCAGCGAAACCCCGCGCCCGGAGACGGCCGCCGACGAACTGTCGTCGCAACTGCATCGCGCCCGCGAGACCATCAGCGGCAGCCCGGACCTCCTGCGCTCGGGGATTACCGAACAACTCGACCGAACGCTCGCGCTCCTCGGTGGCGATGCCGAAGAGGCGGCCGCCGAGGTCCTCGACCGGCTTGGCGGCTCCACCACCGTCGAGAAGCGCATACTTGCGGAACTGGCGGTCGAAATCCCACTCGCGAACGCAGATGGCTTCCTGCCGGCCCACCGTCAGGTGATGCGCGCGCTGGAGATTCTCGACCGCGACGGCACCCGAGAGCCACGCCTCCCGCGTCTGGGGCCGCTCACGCCGGTGGTTGGCGTTGGCGTCGAATTCGTCGCCGCCTACATCACGAAATCGTACGCGGCGACCGTCGCTAGCCGCCTGCGAGACCTTTACACGCGGCGCGAGACCCAGTGCCCGCCAGGGTCCGACGCCCGGCCGCTCTATCGGAACGTACGCACAGAGATGGACCGCGTGACCCCGGGATTCTCGGGCGGCGGGCGGGGTGCGCCCTTGTTGCTTGCAGGCGGCATCTCGGCGCCACTGCTCGCGACCGGCGCGCGCTACTTCGGGGCGATCGAATGGGCCTCCCGCTGGGTTTCGTTGGGCGTAGTGGCGGTCGCCTTCCTGCTATTACTCGTCATAACGGCCATCATGTTCGCTGGAGCTGGCGTCGCTCACCGGCGCGCCCGCCTCGTGCTCGAAGCTCCCCTGGCGCGGCTTTACGCGGCTATCGGGCACGCCGGGACGCCCCCGAAGGACAACAGCGTCGAAGTGGCGACACTCGCCGTGGTCCTCACGGTCGTTGCCTGGGTCGTCCTGCCAGCGTTGGGGACGATTCTCTACTTCGCCTTTTAGCGAACTCGCGACATCGTGTTCGAACCCGGTACACCACCCACGGCTATGCGCCGCGAAGGTCTTCGATAGCCGCTTCGACCGACCCAGCGACCACCCGGCCACGGGCAATGATGGCATCCCCGTAGGTCACGACCGGCACCTCGTCCCGGTAGCCCGGCGGCGAATCCTCAAGGTCTACATCGACCCAGCGCAGTTCGAGGCCGAGGCGGGCTGCCAGCGGCTCAAGGACACGGTGCCCTTCGATGCACGGGCTGCAGCCACCTTTGCCATAGAGCACCACGGGCAGCGACTCGCTCACTAGAAGCGGACAGGCGGCTTCGGGCGCGCGGCCGGCGGTGCGGGCGGCGGTGCGGGCGGGTCAATCGAGGGCGCGTCGTCGACCTTCTTCTTCCAGCCAACGCGGTCGGCCCACTCCTTCGTGATCGCGCCCGGCCACTTGAGGAGAATGCCCGCCGCGATGACCGCAAGGCTAATCGTCACCGCTGCGGTAAGCTGCGGAACGGGCATATCGAGGTATGTCTGCTCGCCGCCTGTCCCGTTGTTCGTGCGAGTGAACGAAAGCGCGAACCGCATGGCGCCGTAGAGCAGGACGTAGAGGCAGAACGACCAGCCCGGCACCTTGATGAACCGGCGGGCGACGAAGAGGATGAGCGCCATGATGATGAAGTCGCCGATGAGTTCGTAGCCACCGGCGGTCGGGTGGACGGCCTTGCCGATCTCGCCGAGCGTGTCCGGGTGGGTGTAGCGCACAGCCCACGGGAGATTCGACGAATCGGCCCAGTGTTCGCCGTTGATGAGGTCGCCGATGCGGCCGATGCCCTGCCCGAGGAGCATGCCCGGCGCCGCGGCGTCGAGCGTGATGCCAATCGGCCAGCGGTGGATGAGTGCGTAGATCAACCCGCCGAGGACGCCGCCGATGAGGCCGCCATAGAGCGTGATGCCACCCTCGGCGATGCCCGTCACGATGCTGCGATAGTTCTCGGCGCTGCCGCTGAAGTCGCTCCAGTGCTCGATGCAATAGAACAGGCGCGCTCCGACGATGGCGCTGGGCACGCCCACGAGCGCGATCTCCTGCGCAACTTCGGTCGGGATGCCGTCCTTTTTCGCGAGCCAGACCGAGAGCGTGACGCCGCCGATGATGCCGACGGCGGTGAAGAACCCGTGCCACGTGAGCGTGAAGGGCCCAAGCGTCCCGATCGTCGGGTCGATGTTGATGTCGATAACCAGGAACGGGAGGAGGGCGAGAAAGCTCATGTGGGTTCCGATGGGGAGAATTGCGCGGGGCTGATAGTGAGGATGATAGGTTGCGGGCAGGCTAGCGGGTAGACAGCGGCCAGCTCGGCGCGTTCGACGAGGGCGGCGAAGCGGCAGGATTCCGGAAAGATGCCGCTGTCAGCCATCGCGACGGGCCTCATACGTCCGCTGTCACATCGTCCACACTCCGCCAGAGATACCAGCAGGCGACCGTCGACCACGGGCTCCAGGGCGCGCCAATGCGACGCACTTCGGCCGGCTTGGGCATCGCTTCGAGGCCGTAGACCTGCATGATCGCGCGGTTGATGCCGATGTCGTTGACCGGCAGGACGTCCGGGCGGCCAAGCTGGAACATCAGGTACATCTCTGCGGTCCAGCGGCCGACTCCGCGCACGCGGACGAGATGCTCGATGATCTCCTCGTTCTCCCACTGGTCGAAGAGGCCGGTGCTGAGTTCGCCGCGGGCGAAATGGTCCGCGAGGTCGCGAATTGCCGCTGTTTTCTGGCGCGAAAGGCCGACCGCACGCAGTTCTTCGTCCGAATGGGCCAGGACGCGCACTGGGTCGAGCCTGCCGGTCGATTCGGCATCAGCGAGCGCGAGAAAGCGTCCGAAAATCGTCCCCGCCGCCTTCCCGCTGAGCTGCTGGAAAGCGATGGCGCGGGCGAGCGCGAGAAATGGGTCCTCCAGCGCTGGCCGCAGCTCGAATCGCGGCAAACCTGCGATGAGCGCCGCCAGGAGCGGGTCGTTCGCCACGAAATGGGCGTGGGCGGCGTCGGCATCGATGGTCGGGCGCATGAGTCGTCCCA
>JBBSKE010000403.1:0-3718 GCA_038256595.1 Tepidiformales bacterium
CGGCGGGGCCCGATGTTCGCGTCGTCTGCGCCCAAAACGGCATCGAAAATGAGCGCATGGCCGCCCGCCGCTTTCGCCATGTGTACGGCATGCTCGTGAACCTCCCGGCGACCCACCTCGTGCCGGGCGAAGTGCTGGCGGCTGGCACTCCGGTCAGCGGCGTCCTCCACGCTGGCTGCTACCCGAGCGGCGTCGACGCAACCATCACACAGGTCTGTGCCGACATAACGGCGTCCCATTTCGTCGCCGACCCTGACCCGGCAATCATGCGCATCAAGTACGCGAAGCTGATCCAGAACCTCACAAACGCCTTCGACGTGGTCATCGGCCGGGCGGCGGCGGACGCTCCCGAGGGCGCTGAACTCGTGAAGGCGGCGCGCAAGGAAGCGGCCACCGTGCTGGCAGCAGCTGGAATCGAAGTCGCGCCGCCGTCGGAGGTCGCTGAGCGCGTCCTGCCGTTCTACAAGGCGGCAGCCGTCGGCGGAAAGCCGCGCGCGGCCAGTTCGACCCTCCAGAGCGTGATGCGCGGCTTCACGACCATCGAAGTCGACTATCTGAACGGCGAAATCGTGCTCCTCGGCAAGATTCACGGCGTTCCGGCGCCCATCAATGCGGTGCTTCGGCGCCTCTCCACGGCGATTGCGGCCGTCGGTGGCAACGCTATTTCGCTCGAAGAACTGCAGGCCGCCATAGACACCGAACGGGCACTTTCGGCCAGCAACGGGTAGCCATTCGGTTGCGGCGGTCACAGGGGAATCCCGCATTTTACGGGCCGTTTGCCGTATTCATGCTGCCGGTGCGGTTTTTGGCTGACTCCGGACGCTACCTTAGCGAGTATGAAATTCACCGAGCATTGCTGGTCCAACCGCCAGGGCCACGGCTCATCTGCACCGGATTGGCACCGGAACCACCCTTTTCTCGCAACCGGAAAGACCCGTTGTTGCAACTGAGGGTCCAACCATGCCCGGCTTCCCCCGCCGAAGCCCCAGGAGAGACATGATTCATCAATTCTCATCGCACATAAGACCGCTGCTGGCCGCAGGCGTAGCGCTGGCGATGATTGCCGCGGCTCTGCCCGCGTTCGCGCCAGGACAGGTCACACCAGCCTATGCGCTGACCAACTGCGACATCGATTCGAGCGAAGTTGCGCGCGACGCCGAAGAGATCGCCTTCCTGGCCCTCATCAACGCTTTCCGCGCCAACCCGGCGAGCAAGGGGTATCCGGATTACCCCGTCGCCCCCCCGCTCTCGTTTTCTTCGACGCTCGACCGCCCTGCAGCCTGGCATGCGAACGACATGGGCGCGAAAAAGTACTTCGCCCACACCGAACCCGGCGGACGCACCTTCGACCAGCGCATGACCCAGTGCGGCTACGCGTGGACTGCGGCCGGCGAGAACATCGCCGCCGGTAACAACACCGACACCGCCGCCGAGGCGTTCAACCTCTGGCTGAACTCGACCGGCCATCGCAACAACATGATGAAGACGGACTTCACGGAGATCGGCATCGCCCGCGACTACGGCTCCTGCCCGAACTCGGCGCCATTCAACGGCCAGGGCAGCTGCTGGTACTGGTCGACCGATTTCGGCAAGCCCATGGGGGGTGGCACAGTCACGCCCACAGGCCCGATTTTCCAGTTCACTAGCTCCAGCTACTCCGCGTCTGAGTCGACCGGCGGAATCGATGCGGTCGTCCAGCGCATTGGCGGCACGGGCAGCGCCTCCGTCACCTGCCGCACGACTTCGTCTGGCTCATCCGCGACCGCCGGCACCGACTACACGGCCGGGGACGTCACACTCACCTTCACGGCGAGCGAAACGCAGAAATCCTGCCGCATCCCAGTGGTGAACGACGACCTCTCCGAGCCGAGCGAGACGATCAAGGTGAACCTTGTGAGTCCCACGGGCAACGGCGTGCTTGGCAGTCCAACGAGCACGACGCTGACCATCCTGAACGACGACACCGCGCCCGTAGCGCCGGAACTCGATGCCTTGAACCCTGGCTCGGTGGTTGTCGCCGTGCCAGACGTGGTTGCTTCGGTCAGTGGCTCGAACTTCACGGCGGCATCGGAAGTGCGAATCAACGGGAGCGCGCGAACCACCGAGTTCGTGAACGCCACCGAACTTCGCGTGACCGTCACTTCCGGCGATGTGACCGCCGTGGGCAACCGCTCGGTGACGGTCTACACGCCAGGCGCCGGGACTTCGAATTCACTCAACCTGGCAGTGGTGTACTCGTCTTCGGACTACAACTGCAACGGTGGGGTCACCTCAGGCGATGTCCTGCTCGCGCTGCAGAGTCTGGCTGGCATCCCGGAAAGTTCGGCCTGTGGGACGTTCAACCCGGATGGCAGCAGCGGCGTGACGATGGCCGACGTCCTCAAAATGCGCAAGGTCGTCGCGGGGCTCATGCCCCAGTAGCCAGGGTCGCCCCGCTCATCGACATCGACCCTAATCGATAGAACGCAATTCGACGGCTGCTCCTCTCCGGGGCAGCCGTCTTGCTTCAAGGAAGCCGCGTTTCACGCCCGTGACCAGGCCGAGGATGCGCCGTACACCGATGGGCGGGCGGAAGTGGATGGCGTCATCCAGGATCGAGCGCGCCTCGCCGGCGAAGTGGACGAGGAAGGCAACGCCTGCCACCGCGTCCCCGCGCCGCAGATTGCGCCCATATATCGCGCCAAACGCCCGGTAGCTGCGCACGACAAGTTCGCGTACTTCGCCGTTGTCGAAGCGGCGAGCGCCCCAGTGCGTCGCTCGCCAGGCCGGCGTCTCCATGTAGCACCGCCCGAGCCGCAGGATCCGGTAGGCGAGTTCCGTGTCTTCGCCGGTGCCATAGGGGCCACCGGGGCTGAAGGCTTCGTCGAATCCGCCCGCCGCCTGCAACGCCTCGGCCCGGATCGCGAAGTTGGCTCCGACCCCGTGCGTGCGGAAGATGCGGCGCCTCGCGCCAGAGACGATGCGCGGACGGGGCGGCTCGAACTCCGGGATAAGGACGATGGTGCGGTCGTGGGGGATGCCCTGGAGCGCGCCGTAGATCGAATCGACCCTCGGTTCGCGCTGGAAGAGGGAGACACCCTCGGCCACCCAGTCCGAATCGACCGTGCAGTCGTCGTCGGTGAAGAGCAAGATGGGCGCATCGGTCATTCGGCAGGCGGCATTAAGCGCCCGAGCCTTGCCCTGCGTGGCATGGCGAAAATAGCGCAGCAGCGGCGAATGCGGCAGCTCCGGGACATCGCCCAGGCCCTGGTCGACAACGATCACCTCAAACGCGGGATAGGTGTTCGCTAGCACCGTGGGCAGACAGCGCGCGAGGTCATTGGCGCGGTCGCGGGTGGCAATGATGACCGCCACCCGGGGCGTTTTGTCGGTCGGCTGGTTCGTGCTGTTCACTCAGATATTGACCATGCCACCCTGGTGCCGAAGACGCCACGCGCGCCGCAATTCTCCGAGTCGCGAGCGGCTCCACCAGGCGAAGTTGCTCACCGGCTGCGTGTACCGGTTGCGCCGGCTCTCCGGGAACAGCGAAAGCGTCAGCGCGAAATCTTCCCACTCCTGCAGCGCATCCGTGCGCACGTCATATCCCCACTTTTGCTGGAAGTAGATCGAATCTTCTTTGAAGCGCGTGCGGTTCCAGCGCTGGGTGAAGTACTCGTAGTCCTTCCAGGAAATAGGTGGCGGGCGATTGAACATCGCGCGAGCGGCCGGCTCCATGATC
>JBBSKE010000404.1:0-3716 GCA_038256595.1 Tepidiformales bacterium
AACATCCTGCGCGAGATGATGCTCTTGCACACGCGCTTCATCCACGACCCGCGCTCCAAGATCGAGCAATCCCGTGCCCTCTTGCGCATGCTCACGCACGCCCCCGCCGAAGCTGCCGATGTCTACCGGCCGCTCCTCCAATCCGAAGTCGGAAAGGCGCTGCAAACGTCCGACTTCCTGCTCTACCACGATGATCTTTCCGAGAACAACGAGCCGTTCTTCTTCGCCGACTTCATGGAAGCAGCCGGGCAGCACAGCCTGCAGTTCCTTGCCGAGGCGAACTTCTACCAGATGAGCCTGGATAGCATGCCGCCGGAGATCGCCGGGCCGCTCGCCGAACTTGGCGCACACGACCTCCTCGCCAAGGAGCAGTATCTCGACTTCATGACCTGCCGCTCGTTCCGCCAGACCCTCCTCTGCCACGAAGAGGCGACGCTGGACCGCCAGGTGACAGTGGAGCGCATCCGGCAGTTTCGCGTGTCGAGTGACGCGAAGCACAGCGGGAGTACCGGCCTCGCGCCAGGCATCTCCGAGTTCCGGGCGCCGAACACCAGCACGCTACGCACCGACAACGCCGCCGCGGTCGCTGCACTGGAGCATCTCGGCCGAATCTATCCCCGGTCGGTCGCGTTCGATGCGCTGGCCGAACGGAGTGGCGCAATCACCGAGGGGGAAGCGGAGACGCTCGCCGAGATCCTCTTCCGAGCCTACGGTGCGGGCCTGGTCAATTTCCGAGTTTCAGAACCGGACGCTGTCTTCGCGGTCTCCGAACGGCCGGTTGCCTCCCCATGGGCCCAGCGGCGAGCCGATACGAGGCGCGTCGTCAACTTTTACCACGAGACGGTAACGCTCGATGAGATCGCCTCGAAGGTGATGGCCCTGCTCGACGGTAGCCGCACATTGCCGGACATCGCGGCGTTGCTTGGCCGGGACGAGACGGAGATTCGGCGCGAAGTAGAGGGATTCGCGGCGCGGGGACTGCTCCTCGGATAGCCGGGAGGGCCATGACCCAACGCCGCCGTGCCTCACCGCCGAGTAGATCAGACGAGCTTTGCGCAGGCCCAGCGGAAGAGTTCCGAGGCGGTCGGGTAGGGGTGGATGGTCGATGCCAGCTGGCGGGCGGTCAGTTCGTGCTGGATCGCCAGGCAGGCCTCGCCGACGAGCGTGCTGCCGCGCGCGCAGATGAAGTGCGCGCCGAGGAGTACGCCCGTCTCGGCGTTCGCGACGACCTTGACGAAGCCGTCGGGCTGCGCGGTCGTGCGGAACCAGTCGAGTTCGGCCGCGTCGAGCCGCGCGGTTCGCACGGGCAGCCCGGCCTCGCGCGCCTGTTGCTCCGTCATCCCGGCATGACCGATCTCCGGGTCGGTGAAGATCGCCCAGGGGACAAGCGTCTCCGGGATGGTGCTGCACTGCTGCTGTTCGATGTGGGCGGCGATGTGGTGCGCCTGGTAGCTCGCGAAATGCGTGAACTGGAACTTCCCGGTGATGTCGCCGGCCGCCCAGAGGCCCTCGAGGTTCGTCTGCCCGCAATCCGAGATGGCGACGAAGCCGCGCTTGTCCAGTTCGAGCCCAAGTTCGGCGAGCCCCGCCGGGACCTGCGGCATGCGCCCGGCGGCGACCAGGATGTCGTCGAAATGGAACGTCCCCGCGCCGGTTTCGACCGTGACCGTGCCATCCGCAGCGCGGTCGACGCGGCTAATTTTCGCGCCCGTCTCGATCCGCATTCCATCGCGCTGGAGGAGCTTCGCGAGCTCGAGCGAGACCTCCGGCTCCTCCGTCGAGGCGATTCGCGGCGACGATTCGAAGAGCGTGACCTCGGCGCCGAGCCTGCGGAAGCTCTGGCCGAGCTCGAGGCCGATGGGTCCGCCGCCAATCACCGCCAGGCGCGCCGGGAACTCGGGGAGGGCGAAGATGGTGCGGTTCGTCTGGGGGCGCGTCTCGGCCAGCCCGGGAATCGGCGGCAGGCCCGGCCCGGTGCCGGTGGCGATGACGACGGTCTTGCCCGTGATCGTTCGCCCGCCCACCGAGAGCACCGTCGGTGCGGTGAACGTCGCTTCGCCCCAGGTGAGGTCGATGCCGTCCTTTGCGAAGCCGCCGTCCGGGTCGGTGCCGCGCACGAGGAGCTGCGTACTTCGCACCCGCGCAACAATCTCCGGCCAGGAGAGTTCCTCCTGGGCGGCACGGCGCGAGAGGTCGATGAGCGCCTTGCTCGGCACGCAGCCGTCGTTCAGGCACTCGCCGCCGAGGTGGGTGCTTTCGACGACCGCCACGCGCAGGCCTTTGCGCCCAAGCGTGCGGGCAATGTTGTCTCCCGCGGCGCCGTTTCCGACGACCACCAGGTCGTAGCTCTTGCCCTCGTTACTCATGCGAACTCCTCTGCCCAGCGGCCCCAGATCGAAGCATATTCGATGGCCTCGCTGGAGGTATTGCGGGAGTCTTGCAGCCGGCATTCGTCGCGAGGGCGCCTGGCGAGCGACCGAAATACGGCAACGCGAGGTGGCAAACATTATCAGCTTACCGCGGCGCCGCTGCCGGATACCGTAGAATCAATAGACAGGCGCTTGTTCCCGGCCGCAATTCCGCGCCCGGCAGGTGCCCTGGAGGAGTGCCCCATGACTGGATTGATCGTCTTCGGCGTCATCTTGTTGTTCATCATCATCGTCATTTCGCTGTCCGTTTTCACGGTCGAACAGCAGACGGCGGCGGTGGTCGAACGGTTCGGCAAGTTTATTCGCGTGGCGCCGTCGGGCCTGCAGTTCAAGGTACCGTTCATCGACCGGGTAGCCGGGCGCGTGAATCTGCGCGTTCAGCAGCTCGATGTGAACGTCGAAACAAAGACGCTCGATAACGTCTTCGTCCACACGCTGGTCTCGGTGCAATATGTTGTTGCCGAATCTATGGTCTACGAAGCGTTCTACAAGCTCGACAAGCCGACCACGCAGATCACGGCATATGTGTTCGATACAGTTCGCGCGCGCGTACCGAAAATCGAGCTGGACGACGTCTTCGAGCACAAGGATGAGATCGCCGATGCAGTAAAGGGCGAACTCGAAGAAGTGATGACCACCTTCGGTTACTCGATCGTGAAGGCGCTTGTGACCGACATCGACCCCGACAAGAAGGTCAAAGAGGCGATGAACGAGATCAACGCGGCCAAGCGGCTGCGCGTCGCCGCTTCGGAGCGTGGCGAAGCGGACAAGATCCTGAAGGTGAAAGCGGCCGAGGCGGAGGCGGAATCAAAGGCGCTCCAGGGCCGCGGTATCGCCGACCAGCGCCGCGCGATCATCGATGGCCTGCGCGAATCGGTCGACCAGTTCGCGCAGAGCATCTCGGGAACAACGCCGGAGAGCATCATGCAGCTGGTGCTGATGACGCAGCACTACGACACGATGAAGGAGATCGGCAGCACGCCCGGGACGAACACGATTTTCGTGCCCTACACGCCGGGCGCGATGCAGGACCTCGCCAGCCAGATGCGAGACGCGCTCATGGGTGCGGAAGCCGCGAACGCGAACATGGGCGTGAACCGCCCGCCCTTGACGACCTTCAGCGACATGCCCTACCAGGGCCCGCCGCCCGAGCAGATCTAAGGAGCGAGGTACGAGCCCCCGATGCGCCAGCTCGGGTCGGGCGACTTGGCACGGAATCCTGCCCGCGGGCCAACTACTGGTGACCCGGCGACTGCTCGCCGAGTCACCATTTGGCGCTGGCGGGGC
>JBBSKE010000405.1:0-3706 GCA_038256595.1 Tepidiformales bacterium
ACTCAGAGAAGAGGACTGCGAATCCGCTCTCGCTCGAGAGGTCACCAGAGAAGTTCACTTCCGGGGGACTGATCTCTCCCGTATCGGACTCATCGCCGAAGGAGATGATGAATTCGACTTCCGGCGCCTCATCTGTGAAGAAGACAAAGAAGCGATCCTTGTCGAGGCCGTCCGGTCCATCGCCGAGGTCAACATCGAAGATTGCTGCCCCATCGACGTCCACCGCGCACAGCTCGCCCGCTGGAAGGTTCCCCGTCGGGTTTATGGTCGCGACCGTGCGTGCCGCGTTCATGGTCAGGATGAACGGTACGCTGGCCTCCCCGCACTGCAGGGCAATGCCGTTCGGGTCAATGGTGACGGGTTCGCTGAACGTGATCGTGATGTTTGAGTTCACCGGCAGGTCGCCGTCCACGTTCGGTTCGAACGACAGAAGCGCCGGTCGGACGTCCACGGTGAACGTGAAGGTGTCGATCCCGGAACCGTAATCCGGCAGGTCGATCTGGTCCGTATCGCTGACCAGGGCACTGTTCACGGCGACGGTGCAGACCGCGCCTTCGTTCAAGTTGAACGTCGGATCGAGGGTCAGCGTATTCGTGCCCGAACCCGAGAAGGTGAACGGGACGGGTTCGTTATCGCACATGAATGCCACAGCAGAGGCATCGGCATTCACGGGCTCGCTAAAGGTGATCGAGGGCGAAACGGACCAGGCAACCTGTATCGCGCCGTCGACGGGGCTCGTCGAGATAGCGAGTGGGGCGGCGTCGGTGGTGCTGGACGGGTTGCCCGGCGTCACGTTTGTGATTTCGACGGCAGTAATCCCGGAGCCAACGCCGGTGGCGGCCTGTCCGGAGATGAGGATGCGCAGCTTGCTTCCTCCCTCCATGAAGTTCGCGTTGACGGTGGTCTTGCCCGTTGTCTTCTTGAGCAAGCGCCAGGCGCCATTGATGTAGACCTGGGCGGCGGCCGCAGAAGGCGACGTCAGGGTGAATCGCGACGTCGAACCGGGTGTGCGCGTCCATCCAGCGGTCGTCGTGTTGATAAGCACATCGCCAGGCCCGGCCAGGCTGCTTGCCGCGACGACCCTAACGACCGTGATGTTGCCGTTATATCCGCCGATGGACCCGAACGCGGCGACTGACGTCACCGTGATCGTAACCGGCCGCGTGAATGTCTGGTTCGTGGAGCCGATCTTCGCGACGAGGGTCCCGGAGAACACCTGGGTCAACGTTGAAGGCTGGGGGATGGCAGCGTCGGCGGGCCGGGTAGGCGAGCCAATAGCCACCGTTGCAAGCAGCGCAAGAAACGCCACGAGCATGAGCGCAACCCGAGGGATCCTCAGGTTCGTAGGGACAGGGGGCATAAGGGGAAGTCACCGCGATTCGAGGGTGCCCAGTGGGGGCGAATGGACCCACGAAGAGTATCGTCCCGTATATCGCTGCGACGTATGCGCAATTGCGAGTTGATTTGGTACCCCACGTACAGGAGCGTGTCGCAACCTGTTCGGCACGTTCGCGCTCGGACCGCCAGTCGCGTGTTAGGGCTGGACCGAGGGCTGTGTGGGCGGGCGCTCGTGGGCGCCGCTGGACTCGTCGTCCGAGTCCGGTTCGCCGCGGAGGCTCGTTTCGACGGGTTCATCCGAATCGGTCTTTTCGAGGACAAGTGGGGTGCCCTCGGCGCCCTCGAGCGGCACAGTTTCGCTCTGGCCGTATGGCCTGCTATGGGCTTCGGCTTCGCGTTGCCGCTGCTTCTCGTCGATGGCAGATGAATCGGCTTGCTGTGACATGGCGTCTCCTTCGCTGAGCCGGCGCAAGAGTCGCGCCCGGGTCTCGCCTTCGAATTTACCGGCCGCCGAATCTCACCCGGGGTTGCAACGCTCTTGCGGTCTCGGCGGGACGCACCATCGGACGCCAAAATCCGCTGTGCAGGATCCTCGTTCGAACCCTGGACAGCGGATCGGTGGTGGTAAGTTCGCGGGCCTGTAGGGCTAGCTGCGGCCGTTGGTCATCGTGTTGATGGCGACTGCGCCGGCGTGCGGCTTGTCGAGTACGTCGTCAATCAGGCCGTACGCCTTCGCGCCC
Source organism: Tepidiformales bacterium (assembly GCA_038256595.1). Classification (GTDB taxonomy): domain Bacteria; phylum Chloroflexota; class Dehalococcoidia; order Tepidiformales; family Tepidiformaceae; genus JBBSKE01. Next base: position 2,079 of record JBBSKE010000405.1, read on the forward strand.
GCCGGGTCCATCCAGAAGTCGCGGTCCGTGTCGTGCTCGATGTTCTCCATCGTCTGGCCGGTGTTCTTCTGAATGATGTTGCGCAGGACGCGCTGGAGGCGGAGCGTCTCGCGCGCCTGGATTTCGATGTCGCGGGCCTGGCCAGAGGCGCCGCCGAGCACCTGGTGGAGGTGGACGGTCGCGTTCGGGAGTGCGTAGCGCTTGCCCTTTTCGCCCGAACAGAGGAGCACGGTGCCCATGCTGGCGGCGAGGCCGATGCAAACGGTCGAAACCTTCGGGCGGATGAGGTTCATGGTGTCGTAGATCGCCAGGCCGGCGGTCACGCTGCCCCCGGGGCAGTTGATGTACATCATGATGTCCTTGTCGTCGTCCTCACGGGCGAGGTAGAGGAGCTGTGCGATGATGACGTTCGCGACCATGGCGTCGATCGGTGTGCCAAGGAAGACGATGCGTTCCTTCAGCAGCAGGGAGTAGATGTCATAGGCGCGTTCTCGCCGCCCATCGGATTCGATGACGAACGGCATGATGTTCTCAATGCGGTCGATAGTCATGTGCGCCTCCTCAGGAACTGTCGTGTTCTCTCAGTGTGCGCTACAGGACGTATACCCGCGACCCACCCATTCGGATGGGCGGCTCCCTCCGCTGGCTCTGCAGGTTTCGAAGTCCAGCGCCGCGCCTAGACTTCGCCGCGGAAGAATGCGCGCAGGCGGGATGTCGTCTCCTCGGGCGCCTCTTCGGGGAGGAAGTGGCCGCACCGGATTCCGCCGCCGCGCACGTCATCGGCCCACTCGCGCCAGGCGACGAGGCGGTCGCTGCTCGTGGCCTGGCCACGGTCGCCCCAGAGCGCGAGCATCGGGCTGGCGATCTTCTTGTTGCCATAATCTGCCTTGTCGATCGCGTGATCGACGGTCGCACCGGCGCGGTAATCCTCGCAGCAGGCGCGAATCGTCTCCGGGTTCGAAAAGCAGCGTTCGTATTCGGCTATGGCGTCCGGGTCGAACTGGAAGCCGGGATTCGCCCACTTGTAGAGCGTGTCGTGGAGATAGAACACGGGGTCGTTGCCGATCAGCCGTTCCGGGAGTCCATTCGGCTGCGCGAGGAACTGCCAGTGGTACGAACCGATGGCGCCGCGCCAGTTCATCGCCTCCCAGGTCGTGTAGGTGGGCACAATGTCGAGCGTCGCAAGGCGGGTGACCTGTGCCGGGTGGTCCAGCGCCATGCGGTAGGCGACCCGCCCGCCGCGGTCGTGCCCGGCGACGAAGAACTGCTCGTGGCCGAGCGCCGCCATCATTTCCACGAGGTCCTTCGCCATGGTTCGCTTCGAATAGGCCATGTGGTCGGCGTCAGACGCCGGCTTGGCCGATTCGCCGTAGCCGCGCATATCCGGAACGACCATCTCGAACTCATCCGCCAGGGCCGGAGCGACCGCATGCCAGCAGGCGCCAGTCTGCGGATACCCGTGCAGTAACAACACCGGCGGCCCGGACCCGCCCGTGCGCACATGCAGCCGTGTCTCAGAAGTGGAAATCTCTTGCGTCTGGAAGCCTTCGAACATGGACCACATCATGCCGCGCGAAAACTGAAGAGTGAAGCAGGAACCTCAGCACACCGCACTCAGCACCCAGCAC
>JBBSKE010000406.1:0-3704 GCA_038256595.1 Tepidiformales bacterium
CATGACGCCGCCCGGGCAGGAGGGTCGCTGGCTCGGCACCTTCGCCACCGGCGACATCATCGGATTCGGCACGGGACCGCTCGTCGCAGGGGTCATGCGCGAAGTCTTCGGCTTCCGCTCGGTCTTCGTGGCGATGGCGCTGCTTCTCGCGACCTCGGCGCTGATCGTGCTCTGGTGGCTGCCGCGAAAGCCGCCGGTTTCGGCCGCGCGCCGCATGCAAACAACAGTCCAGGAGCGCATGAGCTTCCGCAAGGCGCTGAGCCTGCCAATCGTCCTCGCAGTGACCACGCTCATGCTGATCACTTCGCTCGCGATGGGAGCGATGATGAGCTTCCTCGGCCTCCATCTCGAAAACAACATCGGTGTAGGCCCGATCCTGCTCGGCGTGGCCTTCGCGACGCAGGACCTGTCGGCCGGATTCGCGCAGCCGATCGTCGGCCGAATCGCCGACCGCCGGAGTAGACGGCTGATGGTCGGGATCGGCCTCATCTCGAGCGCGATCTTCATCGCGGGCCTCGGCGTGGCCCAATCCTACTGGTTGGTCGTGGTCTTGCTCTTCCTCACCGGCGTCGGCTCGTCGATTGCGCAGGTGGCCACGGGCGCGATCCAGGTGGTCGCGGGGCGAAGGGCAGGGATGGGCACCGTGCTCGGCCTCGGTTCGGCCGGCAACGGTGTCGGCATCGTGATCGGGTCGGTTGTCGGCGGGCAGCTGCTCGACTGGTTCTCGATTAGCGCGCCGTTCATCTTCGCATCGCTCATGAGCCTGCTCGGGCTGGCAATCTTCCTCTATCTCACGCGCGGAGTGGCGACGAGCGAGGTCGGGCTCGAATCGCCACCGCGCCGGGGCGACCTTCTGCCCGAACCGACCGCCGGCGGCTCATAGGCCCGGTGAATCGAGCAGCATCTCGACCTCCACGAGGTCGCGCTCGTGCCGAAACGTCGCCTGCATGCCGGAGCTTCGGAACACCGACATCATGTCGTCGTTCTCGCCGAGGACGGTCGCGGTGAATCGCCGGATGCCATTCTTCAGCGCCAGCAGTCGCAGATGGACCAGCAAATGCGAGGCGATGCCCATGCCATGCAGTCGATCTTCGACCACGAAGGCGACTTCTGCATCGATAGCGCCGGCGCCGTTCCGCTCGTAGCGGCCGACGCCCCGGACCTCGCGCTCGCCAGGAAAACAGACCACGAAGGCGGCTCGGTCGATGAAATCGACGGTCGCGAGGTGTTCAGCGAACTGCTTCGAGACGCGCCCCTTCGCCGTGAAGAAACGTAGGCGGCGCGAACGCAACGACAGCCGCGCGACAAACGCGACAAGCTCCGGCCAGTCCTCCGGGCGGATGCGGCGGAGGAGGATTTCGGTCCCGTCGCGCAGGATGACCGATTCGGCGCCGGTGATGTCGTGAGCGTCGGCCACGCGAGGGCTCCCAGGTGTCGTATCGAACCTATCTTGGCTCGCCGCGCCGCCGTGGTCACCTCAAACCGTTTGCGAACGTTGACCATGGCACATTCGCAAAGAACCGCGACCGGCAGAGAGCGGGTGGGTGATTCGCCAACTATGCCCCGCGGCTGGCCGCGTGGCCGATTGGGTCACCCTCCCCGAGTCGCGAGCGATGGGCCTGCGGGCAGTCGATTCGGTGGCCAGGCAGCCGACCCCGAGCTTGCGATGCGGGGCTCGTCGATTGCAGTCAAACGCCAGAACCGCGACAGCTTAGGAACTCCGGGCGAAAATGCCGGTTGGGCGGCATCTGAGAGGACCAGGCCGAGTTTGTCTGCGCAGCGACGGAGGTTGGCAATGACACGTTCGCGATGGTCGCACTCAAATTGGTCTTCGCCTGGGTCTTGTATGGATTCGACTGCGGTGAGGCTCGATGTGCGTGTCCTGCTGCGGCAGCGAGCGGGCACGATGATGATTGCCTGGCGGAGGGGTGTCCAGGGGGCCGGGTCAGCGGGTGCGAGTCGGCATCGGTAGGGCCTGCGGCGGGAAGGATGCTGGCCAATCTCCCACCCGCTCGCTGCCGGTCGCGGTTCTGTTGGGCTGGTTGTTCGTCCCCCGAAAGTAGGTATTGACGATCCCGGATAAATGAGTGAACATACATTCACTGAACCGTCATTCACTGACTAAAGGAGTCCCCCAAATGCCCATCTTCGAACTCGTCCAGGCTCGCAATTCCGACCTTGCGGTTGCCGCAACCACCATCGAATACCGCCGCCAGTGGCACGCCTTCCGCACGTTGGACCGCCTCGAGGCGACGCTGCGCCGGGTTCGCCGCCAGGCGCCGGTGAGCGGCCTCCAGGCCGTCTCGAACAGCTAGGCCGCTCCTGCCCCGCTGGGTCCGGTCCTGCGTCTCGACGCTGGCCGGCACCTGGCACGATCGCAAGCACGCCAGCGCAGAATGCCGTCCTCCGCCCCCTCGGAGGGCGGCGTTTTTGCGTCCGGGTGCGCGGGGGAGGAGTGGGGAGGCCCGCAGGCCGTAAATTTGATGGCGAGTCGAGCGACCCTGGGCTGGCGCCTCGAGGGCTCGTGCTGGGTCGAGAGTGGGTGGACCTGCGGGCGGGGGATTCGGCGGCGAATCGGGCGACCCCGGGCTGGCGCCTCGGGGCTCGTTGCTGGGTGGTGGCGGGTGGCGACCGGGCAGTGGGCGATTTCGAGGCGATGTAAGCGGCGGCGGTGAACGTAATGCGGGCGCGTGCGATCCTCTTGCCACGTAACGGGAGGTTGTCATGGCGCGTGATTACTCCGCAGATATCATCGATCCGGTCGCGAAGCAGATCGTGAACAACGTCGGCGTGTGGGTCGAAAAAGAAGTGAAACCCAACGCCAGCGAATTCGAACACAACGACGAGTTCCCGGAGCCGCTGCTCAAGGGGATGTCGGATATGGGCCTCTTCGGGATCAAAATTCCCGAGAAGTACGGCGGCCTCGACCTCTCCTTCGAATGCTACGCGGGCGTCTGCGTGGAGCTGGCACGCGGCTGGATGAGCCTCGCCGGCATCATCAACACGCACGTCCTCGTCGGCTACGCCATAAATGAATATGGCACCGAGGAGCAGAAGGACTACTACCTCCCGAAGTTCGTCGAGCCGGAGATGCGGTGTGCCCTGAGCATCACCGAGCCGGACGCCGGTTCCGACGCCCAGGCGATCAAGACGCAGGCCCGCCGCGATGGCGACGACTACGTCATCAACGGCCAGAAGATGGGGGTGACGAACGGCAACCGCGCCGGCGTCTACCTCGTGATGACCAAGACCGACATGACCGCGAACCCGCGGCACAAGGGCATCACCGCCTTCCTCGTCCCGCACGAAACGCCCGGTTTCCACAAGGGCAAAAAGTTCGACAAGCTTGGCTACAAGGGTGTCGAGACGACCGAGCTTTCGTTCGAAGATGCGCGGGTCCCGGCGAGCGCGGTGCTCGGCGGCAAGGAAGGCTCCGGCTTCCAGCACATCATGAGCGCGCTCGAAGTGGGCCGGATTAACGTCGCGGCGCGCGGTGTGGGTGTCGCCCAGGCGGCCTTCGACGACTCGATTCGCTACGCCCAGAAGCGCGAAGCCTTCGGCGTGCCGATTATCCAGCACCAGGCGCAGCAGATTCGGCTCGCGGAGATGGCGGTCAAGATTCGCGCTGCCCGGCTGCTCACCTTCGACGCGGCTCGCAAGAAGGACGCGGGCGAGCGTTCGGACCTCGATGCGGGCATCGCCAA
>JBBSKE010000407.1:0-3697 GCA_038256595.1 Tepidiformales bacterium
ATCGAGCGGAGGTACATGTACTTGATGCGGCCGTTGAGCGGCGGCTTGGGGCCTTCGGACTTGCTGTCCATCTGGCCGTACATGCCGAGCATCTTCATCGCCGTACGGTAGATGCGCTGGTTCAGTTCCGTGCCGTAGAGCTTCGCGACGCTGGCTTCGTGGCCCGGCGCGACGCCTTCCTTGGCCTGGATGGAGACGATCTTGAAGCTCATCATCGTCGCAACGTAGGCCTCGACGAGCCGGTCGATCAGCTCAGTGCGAACGGCGCCGTTGTGGCCGAGGGTGCTCGTGTCGGCGTTCTTGTTCTCTTTCGCGAACTTGATGAGGTCCTCGACCGTCTGGCGGGCGCCAACCGCGCCGCCGATGCTCGAGCGCTCGAAACTGAGCGTCGTCTGGGCGAGATACCAGCCGCGGTTCTCGTCACCAATCATGTTCTCCTTCGGGATGCGGACATCTTCGAAGAAGACCTCGTTGAATTCGTGAGCGTTCGTGGCGTTGATGAGCGGGCGAACGGTCATGCCGGGCGACTGCATGTCGACGATGAAGTAGCTGATGCCGCGGTGCTTCGGCGCATCCGGGTCGGTGCGGGCGAGGAGGATCATCCACTTCGCATGCTGCGCGCCGGAGGTCCAGATCTTCTGGCCGTTGACCACGTAGTCGTCGCCGTCGCGGATGGCGCGGGTCTGGAGGCTGGCGAGGTCGGAACCGGCGCCGGGCTCGGAGTAGCCCTGGCACCAGACGGTGTCACCTTCGAGGATCTCCGGGAGGTACTTCTGCTTCTGCTCTTCGGTGCCGTGGACGATGAGCGTCGGGCCGGCGAACCCGGTCGCGATGCCACCCGGGCGCGGGAGGCGCGCTTCGGCCATCTCCGAGTTGAAGATGAACTGCTCCATGACGGTCAGACCGGCGCCGCCGTACTCCGCGGGCCAGGCCGGGGCGATCCACTTGTGCTCGGCAAGCGTCTTCGTCCAGGCCTTCCAGTCCGGGTTCTGCGGGTCTGCCTGGCGGCCGATGAGGCCCTTGGGGGCGTCGCTGGCGATAAATTCCTTCAGGTGCTTGCGAAAGGCGGCTTCTTCGGCCGTGTCATGAAAGTTCATCCGGTACCTCGGTCTTGTGCGTGATTATGCACCGATTGTAACGCGGCTGAGAGCGCCGGTCTTGTCAGCGGCGTGCCTGGACGTCATCTTCGAAGGCAATTCGGTTCTGGAGGACGGCAAACAGGGCCGGGGATTGCTCCCCGGCCCTGTTTTGTGTGGTTCCTACGATGGCGCCGGGTTAGCGCGATTCGATCGTCTGATACTGGCGGTTGTCGGAGCCCTCGTAGAGCGCGTTGGGGCGAACAAGGCGATTGTCCGCGTACTGCTCCAGGAGGTGGGCCGTCCAGCCCACGATGCGCGACATCGCGAAGATCGGCGTGTAGAGGTCGCTCGGGATGCCCAGCATCTTGTAGACCGAGGCGCTGAAGAAGTCGACGTTCGGGTAGAGCGGCTTCCCTTCCAGCTTGCGGCCAAGGTAGTCGCGAAGCTTGAGCGAGAGGTCGAAGTAGTGACGCTCCTCGTTGCCTTCGGCGACCTGGTGGCCGAGCTTCTCGAGGATGATGGCGCGCGGGTCGGTCGTCTTGTAGACGCGGTGCCCGATGCCCATGACGCGCTCGCCACGGCCTAGGAGGGCCTCGACGTGCGGGGCGATGTTGCGCTCTTCGCCGATGGCGCTGACCGTCTTGTAGACCGCTTCGTTCGCACCACCGTGCAGCGGGCCCTTGAGGGTGCCGATGGCGGAAGCGATCGCGGAGTACATGTCGCTCAGCGTCGAGCCGGTGACGATGGCGGAGAAGGTCGAGGCGTTCATCTCATGCTCAGCGTGGAGCACGAGGGCGACGTCAAAAACGCGGGCGTGGAGCTCGTTCGGCACTTCGCCGGTGAGCATATAGAGGAAGTTCGCCGCGTGGTTGAGGTCCTTGCGCGGGGCAATCGGCTCTTCGCCATTGCGCAGGCGGTGGTAGTAGGCGATGACGGTCGCCATCTTCGCGAGCAGGCGGGCCGAGGTCTTCTTCAGCGTCTCCTGCGTCAGGTCGCTCGACTTGGGGTCGAGGGCGCCCATGATTTCGACGGCGATCTCAAGGGTGCGCATCGGGCGGACCTTCGACCACGTCTCGCGGAGAATCGACTGGGTGAGCGTGTCGAGTTCGCGTTCGGAGACGAAGAAGTCGTTCAGCTCCGAGAGCTCGGCCTTCGTCGGGAGGCGAAGGTTCCACATGAGGAAGGCGACTTCTTCGAAAGTCGAATGTTCGGCGAGGTCGAAGATGTCGTACCCGGCATAGACCAGCTCACCTTTTTGGCCGTCGATCCGGCAGAGCTTGGTGGCGGTAACATTTATGCCTTCGAGGCCGCGGGCAACGGTTTCTGTCACGTTCGGCGTACTCCTTGTGTCGGCCCGTCTGGACCGATTGTATACAGCGTCCGAATCCTAGCAGTTGAAACCGACTCAAGGTAGAAACACGACCGGGGGACTCGGCCCGGAGGAATCGACGTGGGCTATAGGTCCGCGCCCGAATCGCTCGATTCGAGCGCGCAGTAGGTCCGATCACGTTCGCTCCGGTAGTATCCACTCCGTGACCAACGAACCTGCCGCCATCGGATTTCGCGATCATACCGGTTGGGCCGTTGCCGTCGTCCTCGCGGGAAAGCCCGGGGAGCCGCGCTTCGTCCACCGCGAGCGCATGGAACTGGTCGCTGCAAGCCTTCCGCGGCAGGTCTACCACGCGGTCGCCGAGGATGGCGCGCCTCGCACGCTGGTCGCCGAGGTCGCCGAAGCTGCCCGCTCGCAGACCGCCGCCGAGTTCGAACGGCTGGTCGCCAGCCTGAGAGCACAGGGCTTTGAAGTGACCGCCATAGCCGTCGCCGCCGGGACCCACAGGTTGCCGCCCACGCTTGACCTGATACTCCGTTCGCACGCCACGCTGCACGCGGCGGAAGGCGAACTGTATCGCGATTGCCTCGCCGAAGCCGGGGCCGCCATGGGCGTGCGCACGACGCGTTTCGCGCATTCGGACCTGCTTTCGACGGCCGCGGCCACCATCGGGCGCTCCACGGCCGAGATCACGAGCCGGACGATGGCGATGGGCCGCCCACTCGGCCCACCCTGGCAGAAAGACCATCGCGAGGCCGCGACCGCCGCCTGGCTCGCCCTCGCGCTCGCGGGTTCGCCGTCGTGAGGGAGCGGCGCGTGCGCATCACCCCGCTGCCCGAGATGCGGCTCGCCTACCTCGAGCATCGCGGCCCGATGAACGGCATCGGCGCGCTCTGGGAGCAGTTCAACAAGTGGCGGTTGGAGGCGCGGCCCGCCCTCGGCCGGATCGAAATCTCGCAGATCGGCTGGCTCCTGAACCCGGACGCCGAAGAGGGCGACGACATCGTCTATCGGACCGCCATCCCCGTTCGCAGCGACTATGAGGCGACAGGCGAGGTGAAGACGACATTCTTTCCCGGCAGCCTCTACGCCTACGCCTATGCCGACGACGTGGACGAAATCGAAGATGCGCTTTCGACCGTCAGCGACTGGCTTGAGGCCGAGGGTGGATGGCGGACGAAGGCCGTGATGGAGCTTTACCACTACCACTACAACCTCGATCAGCATCCGCTCGATTGCGGAATGCTCATCGAGCGGGCGTAGCGGCTCCGATTCGCACTTCGAACAT
>JBBSKE010000408.1:0-3693 GCA_038256595.1 Tepidiformales bacterium
CACCTAATCCTCCACCGATCACGGCGAGGAAACGTTGCTCACGACGACACGCCTCGCCGAATCATCCATCTGGAGCCGGCGGCAGTCGATTCGGCGGCGAATCACGACGTCCCCGGGCTTGCGCGCCGGGGCTCCGGTTGGTATGTGCTCGAACCTACGCCTCTCGCTCGAGGAACGGTGTGACCGCTTCCAGAAACCCCGGCGTGTTCTGGGACTGGACGTTGTGGCCGCATTTCGGCACGGTCACGAGCGTGCCGTTGCCGAGCGCGGCGGCGAACCGGGCCGCGGCTTCGGGCTCGAGAATGTTCGACTCCGCGCCGCGTACCAGCAGCACCGGGCAGGAGAACCTCCCCACGTCGTCCATCGTGACCCCGGGCAGGGCGCCCCGGCGGGTGTTCCGCTGGGTGTGGCACTTCGTGACGAAGTGGCCATCGACGCGCTGCATCAGGTTGTAGCGAACGGTCCGCTCGATGTGCTCACGCGATCGGAACGGGTCGTAGCTGCGCACCTTTTCGACGAACTGTTCCAGGTCGTCGAAGTGCTGCGACGATTCGACGAAGGAGCGGATGGTGGCCGCGCCCTTCTCGCTCAATTCCGGCCCGACATCGACGAGCACGGCCGCCTTCGCGACTGCCGGATTGTTCTTCAGCATCGTCATCGTCACGAGGCCGCCCATCGAGTGGCCCATGACCACCGGCTGCTCCAGGCCGAGGTGGGCGATGAACGCCTCGACATCGGCGGCCATCGTGGCCATCGAATAGTCCTCGTCGCGCGCCCATTCGGAGTCGCCGTGGCCGCGCTGGTCGAGCGCGTAGATATGGAAGCGGTCGGCGAGGGCCAGACTGACGAGGTCCCAGGAGTGGGCCGACTGGTGACCGCCGTGGAGAAGCACGAGGGGCGGCGCATCCCGCGGCCCCCATTCGAGATAGTGGAAGCGGTGGTGACGAAGCACGCAGTTCTGCGAGGCATAGGCGATTCCCTCGCCGTGGCGAATCCCGAGGTCGGCGGCGCTCTGGAGGAGGCTGGCGAACTCTTCGGTCTGGGTCATTTCGAGCGGTTCGAGGCCGCTGGCGAAGACGTTGAGATGCATTATGTAGCCTCGATCAGCCGGGATGTCGCCATTGTGGCCGCTCCGCGCTTCCCGGTCGAAGCGAACCGTATTCGAATGCTGCGAGATGCTCGAAAGCGGCCGGCGGCTCGATTTGAGTAGTTCGCAGGTGTCCGGTTATACTGCCTGAAGCGGGCGGAAGTAGCTCAGTGGTAGAGCGCCTCCTTGCCAAGGAGGAGGTCGCGAGTTCGACCCTCGTCTTCCGCTCCAAACGCTCATTCGCTAAGGCCCGCCAACCCGGCGGGCCTTTCGCATGCACCGCGACCTGCCAACGCGGTACACTGGGCATCTCGGGCCGAAGTGGCGGAACGGCATACGCGGCGGTCTCAAACACCGCTGGGCTCACGCCCTTGTGGGTTCGAATCCCACCTTCGGTAAGACGAAGTGACGAGGACTGAGTGCTGAGGACTGAGTGGCCTGGTACGGTCGCGCTTAATCCTTAGTCCTCAGTCCTCTATATCTCCAATCCCCTTGGCACGCCCGAGACCTGCACCTTCTGGACTTCGCTGATGATGTGCTTCGCGCGTTCGCGCTGGGCTGGCGTCGCCGTTGGCAGTTCGCCGATGCCGAAGCGGCCGGCGTATTCCCGGTGTTCGGCGATGAATTCCGGCAGCTTGTCGTAGGTCGAGGTCTGGGCGAAGGTGCGGACGATGTCTTCGGTCACCGAGTCGCGCATCTCGGCCCACTTGCCCTGCAACGACATCGAATGGAGCTGCATGCCGAAATCCTTGAGCCCGTGGACCTCGAAGATCTCGTGGTAGCTGCGCGTCGAACCATAGAACGAGATTGGCTGGCGGATGCGGTCGAGCTGCTGCTCGATCTCTGCTTCGGTTTCGGCGAAGACGGTGAAGCCGCCGCCCGTGACTTCGATGTCGCTCCAGGTTCGTCCGCTGCGCTTGAGCCCGATCGCGACGTTCGGGAGTAGGACTTCGCGCATGTACTTGTCCGTCATGAAGCCGTGCGGCATGACGACGTCCGCGACTTCGCCCGCCGCGCGCGACATGCCGTCTCCGACGCAGCCGAGGCCGATTTTCGGGAACGGATAGTCGATCGGGCCGGGGTTGAAGTTCGGCGTCATGAGCGTGTAGTGGTAGTACTTGCCGAGGAATTCGGGCTTCTCGCCGGTCTGGAAGGAGCGCCAGACCGCCTTCATCATCTGGATGTACTCCTTGATGCGGGTGGCCGGGGCGCCCGGCCATTCCGTGCTGAAACGGTTAATATTGTGGCCCTTCACCTGCGTGCCGAGGCCGATCGTGAAGCGCCCCTTGCTCAGGTGCTGGATGTCCCACGCCTCCATGGCGAGGACCATCGGGCTGCGTGGGAAGGCGATCGTGAACGTGCCGATGCCGATCTTCGAGCTGTTCGCCGCCGCGAGCGTGGCGTTGAGCATCGAGTCGTGCTTCAGCTCGCCGACCGTCGCGAGGTCGTAGCCCATGTCTTCGGCGGCCTGGATTGCGGCCGGGACTTCGGTCAGCCAGCCGCTGCCGGTTGTGGTCGAAATTTTCATGTGAGTCTCCGTTGATGCGTATGGTGGCGAGCATACGGGGTGGGAGTCCTGAGTGACGAGGACTGAGGACGGAGGACTGAGTGGGTCCGTGTCGGCGACTGACTCAGCACTCGTTACTCGGCACGCAGCACTTCGCCCGCGTAGAATCCTCGCCATGACCACCGAATCGTCCCGTCCCACCCTCTCCGATGTTCGCGCCCTTACGTTCGATGTCTTTGGCACCGTGGTCGATTGGCGCACGAGTGTTATCGCGGAGTGCGAGGCGCTGGGGGCGCGGCTGGGGCTCGATATCGATTGGCCAGCGTTCGTCGATGACTGGCGGTATGACGGCTACATGCGCGGCAGCGCGATGGTGCGCAAGGGCGAGTTGCCATTCATGGGCGCGGACCAGCTCCATCGCCGCAAACTCGACATGCTTATCGAGCAGCACAACATCCGCGGGCTCAGCGAGGCCGAAATCGACCACTGGAACCGGGCCTGGCACCGGCTCGCCCCCTGGCCGGACTCGGTCGCGGGGCTGGCGCGGCTGCGGACGAAGTTCATCTGCTCGACGCTTTCGAACGGCAACGTGAGTCTACTGGTGGACATGGCGCGACATGCGGGGCTCACCTGGGACTGCGTCATCGCCGCCGATATCACCGGCCACTACAAGCCCGAGCGCGCGATGTATCTCGCCGGCGCGCGCATCCTCGACCTCGAACCGCACCAGGTGATGATGGTGGCCGCCCACAAGCGGGACCTCCAGGCGGCGCAGGAAGCGGGCCTGCAGGCGGCGTTCGTCCCGCGGCCGACCGAGGCCGGCCCGAACCGCGAGGTCGACCTCACGCCTGACCCGGCCTTCCAGTTCGTCGCGACCGACTTCAACGACCTCGCCACGCAGCTCGGGTGTGAGTAGGCTGGCGAAGTGACACAATTCGAAGCATGAACGAAGGAAACGAGCCCCGAGGCCGCCGACTGGGCTGGCTCACGATCGCAGCGGTGCTGATCCCAGCGTTTATCCTGGGGCTGGTGTCGTATTTGTTTGCCCTGTCGGTGCAGTGAGGCAGTGTCTTCAAGGATTCTGGCGACGCTGCTCCGA
>JBBSKE010000409.1:0-3687 GCA_038256595.1 Tepidiformales bacterium
AATCTCCGTGAGGAGCGCCCCGCCGAAGTCGTCTGTGGTTGCGCCGTTGCCGGTGTTGACTGCCGCAGTGGCCGCGGGAACGGTGTTGTCGTCTTCCCCCATGCCATTGAGCACCCAACCCATACCAAATGCGAGGGTGACCAGGGAGAGGAGCATAAAGAGCAGCACAGCGATGCGTGCTCCTTGTTCGCCGCCACTCGGACCGGATTTCATCTGTTCCCGTGGAACTTCCATACGGTCGCGACCGCCTTTCTCACATCCAGGTGGCAGGGGTTCGCAGGCGAAATTGCCCGGCAGAATCCCGGCGCGAACCTCGCGCAGTGAGAGTGTACAGTCGCCCGGCGAAGGCCTTCAATAATGCTGATTACCCGGTGTTTACGGGACGCCGCCCACGCTCCCGAATTCGAGCCGTCAGTTGAACAATCGGCGCGGCCGGGGCGGAAAAACGGCGAACTCGCCCTCGGTCACCAGTTCGAATGGAGATGCCGGTTTCGGCGTCCACGTATAGACATAATCTCCAGCAGACTCGCCGAACGCGGAGGAAACACCGTCTCCCGGCAGCCTCCCGCAGACCACCAGCGCGAGCCCGTCCGGCGACCAGGTGTGATGGGAGAGCACGTACTGGTCGAAGAATCCCAGCGCGGTGCGGTAATCGACCGAGGGCACGATTGGCGCCGACGCGGCGATGTGTGCGCCCGCCGGGTCGCGGACCACGAACTGGTAGCGGCCGTCGCCAGTCTGGAGCGGAATTGCCAGGGCGAGCGACTCGCCAGTTGGCGACCAGGAGATGGCGACGAACGGGCCACTTGCGATCTTGACCGGCACGCACGGGTCGCTGGCGAGGTCGAGCATCCAGAGTTCGTCGAAGGAGCCGGTGTCCGGCTTGCGGGTGACGCAGACAGAGAGCTGGCGCGTGCCCGGCCGGAAAGCGAGGGCGACGCCGCCCGCGAAGCGCGCCACTTCCCTCCCCTGGGTGCCCTGGAAGATGGCCGCCCAGATACCGACGCCCGGCTCCTTTGGCAGCGCGTAGGCGAGCGCGACATGGTCGTCGCTGTAGGCTGGCGTGCGAAAACCGACCGCGCCGGTTGCGACGCCGGCGGTCAGGCGGCTGCCCTGCGATTCGACCACGGCAAGTTCTGTGCCCGCATGCACCGCGACGAAGTTGTTGTCGACGCACCAGGCGTGAAAAATCGGCGCGCCGTTGAGCACCGCGTCGCTCTGCTGCACGCCATCAATGTCGGACATATGGAAGGTGAGGCCCCACTGGCCCTGGGCGACGAACGAGAGCACATCGCCACCGGGCGACCAGTTCAGGTAGTGCGGAATGCGTGGCGCTATGACCGGGGGAACGCCCGGCTTCGATTCAAACATGGTGCGCAGGTGCTCGCCGGCGAGGCTCGAGATGTGGATGGCGCTGCGGGGCTCGTCGGCGCTCGAAAGGGTCGAATAGGCGACGATGTCCCGCACCGGGTTCCAGGCCGGCCAGCGGCCCTGAGCTGCGACCGCGGTCGTAGTCCAGGCACCGGTCGCTTCTTCGCGCAGGAGATCGAGGGCGCCATCGCGGCGGGTGACGAGGAGCGGGTGGCCAATCATTGGAGCGGAGCGTACCAGAGAAGGCAGAGACGTTCCGGTGCGGGGGCGTCCTGGGGGGCCTGTTTCGGCGCCGAACGAACTTCGCACTATATCAGTTATGTTTTGGAGACCCTCGGATCTGGGTCGGGCGAGAACGAGCCTTGCGGGCCATGCGGCTCCTTTGGGCGGGTGTGTGAATCGCCGCCCGCCAAGGCTGAGGAGCCGCGCGTGTAAGCAAGCGGGTCGGTGACTCGCCCCCGGGAGTTGCGCGATTGGTACCACGTCGGCCGCGGTCGCGCTTCGTCACGACATGTTTCGCCGGCCACCAAGGCAGAGGAATCGCCGCGTGCAAAGCGGGTCGGTGACTCGCCACTCGAGCTTCGCGTTTGGTACCACGTCGGCCGCGGGGACGTGGTCGCCCTGGCTGTGGACTTGGGTGGCTGGCGCAACCGGCACGCCGCTCCCTTGGGCGGTCGCGCTTCCTCGGGCTGATTGCTTTAACAGATCGGGGGCCCTTGCCGGGCGGCAAACCCCTATTTCCGCTTCGGTGGCGTCGCGGTAGCGTCAGGGAAAACCCCTATGTCGATCCGGCCAAACCATGCCGTTTGATGCGGTAATATTGCCGCCAGATTTCGCCGAATGGCCCAGAATCACCTGAATTATGTTGCCTGACGCTGCGATTCCTTGACACTACTGCCGAAAAACCGGAAGTCTCGCGTTATGTCCTCTGCTGTCACCAGACGACCACCCACCCGTCACGTCCGCAGCGTTGTTCTGTCACCTGCCCTCCCTGAACACTGAGCGAGTCGAGCCGATACCCACTGTGCAAGGCGGTTGCGGAACCGCTCAGTGGGGGAAGTCGGTACGGCTGCCGAACGGGGAGTGTCACTGCTATGGAACCGGTTATCGAAGAGATCGATCCGAATATCCTGTTGATCGAAGAGATCGACGATTCCGAAGACGAAATGGAAGACGAGACCGAGGGCGTAGCCCAGCGGCTCACCCACGAAGAGCAGCAGGAACTGGTCATGCGGTACGCGCCGCTGGTCCGGCGCGTCGCACGGTCCCTGCCCATCGAAATCCCGGGTCTCCTCGAATACGAGGACGCGGTCGGCTACGGCACCTGTGGCCTCGTCGAAGCGGTCCGCCGCTACGACCCGGCGAAGGGAACGAATTTCCATGCCTACGCGGTCCGCCGCATCCGTGGCTCGATGATCGACGCCTTCCGCCGCATGGACCGCCTCAGCCGCACCATGCGCCAGAAGGCCAAGGACGTGCACCGCGCCCAAGCCGAGCTCGAAGTCACGCTTGGCCGCTCGCCGAACGAGCACGAGGCCGCCGACCACCTCGGCATCAGCATCAATCAGTACCGCGAAGCCTCGGCGAATTCGCGCTGGGTGACCGTTTCGCTCGACCGCATGCTCGAACGCGACGACGACGGTGACTCCTTCCCGGCGGCAGAGATGCCGACCTCGGAAGAGGACCTCGATATCACCCGCTCGCTCGATGAGCGCGAGCTGCACGAAGAGCTGGCCCGGGCCGTCCAGGGCCTCCCCGAACGAGAGCGATTGGTCGTCGCCCTCTACTACGTCGAGAAGCTCACAATGAAGGACATCGCCGTGGTCCTCTCCGTCTCCGAGACGCGCGTCAGTCAGCTCCACGCCCAGGCCGTCAAGCGCCTCCGCCGCTCACTCCTGCGCGAAGTTGCGTAGGGTCGTGCGAATCGCCCTCGGAACACAAACAGAAGAGGCCCGCTTCGTAGCGGGCCTCTTCTGTTTAAGCGAAAAGCCGATGGCGCGCCGAACCCGATCCGTGGTGCTGTAGAATCGGCCATATTTTTGCGAAGGATTCGCTCCAGATGGCCGCACAACCGTTCTCGCGCTACGCCAGTCTCGTCCGTGACCTTGCCGTCGCGCTAATCGCTCTCTTCCTGCTGTTCCAGCATGGTCTGCCCGCGTTGAAGGCTTTTGCCGGACAACAGGAGCCTGCCGCTGACACACCAATGGCCACTTCGTTCACCTACCAGGGCCGCATGGTCGAAAACGGCGTACCGGCGGATGGACTTTACGACTTCGAGTTCCGCCTGTTCGACACCGACGCGCCCGGCCAGGGAGT
>JBBSKE010000410.1:0-3674 GCA_038256595.1 Tepidiformales bacterium
GGCTTGCAGCGAACATCGCGTTCTTCGAAGGGCGCGTGACCGAAACCAACGACTCCCTCAGCTACAACAAGCTCACCGGGCTCTACCTCCAGCGCGTGCGCGAAACCGGCGACCCCTCGCTCTATTCCGCGGCCGAAAATGTGCTCGCGAAGGCCGAGAAGACCGCTCCCGGGGAGCCGGAGCTGTATGCGGCGCAGGCGCTCCTCGCGCTCGCCCGGCACGAATTCTCCGACGCCCTCGTGCTCGCCGATAAGGCACTCGAAATCGACCCCGAGCAATCCCGCTACTACGGCCTCCGCGCCGACGCCCAGATCGAACTTGGCCTGTATCCCGAGGCGATCGAATCCCTCCAGAACATGGCCGACCGCCGGCCAGACTTCGCGCTCTACACCCGCATGGCCTACGCACGAGAGCTTTATGGCGACCCGGAAGGCGCCATCGAAGCCCTCCAGGCAGCCGTCGAAGCCGGTTCGAGCGTCCCCGAGAACATGGCCTGGGCGTACGTGCAGCTTGGCGACCGATCGTTCGAACTGGGCGACTTCGCGACCGCCGGTCAGCAGTACGCTCGTGCCCTCGGACGAATGACCGACTACCCCGGCGCACTCGCCGGCCAGGCCCGCCTCGCCGTCATGCTCGGCGAACACGAGACGGCGATTACGCTGTTCAAGAGCGCCTTCGAACGCGCACCGCTGGCCGAATACGCCATCGCCCTCGGCGACATCTACGAGACGACCGGCCGGACCGAGGAAGCGGAGAAGCAGTACGCCCTCGTCGGCGCGCTCGACCAGCTCCAGCGCGAAAACGGCGTGAACACCGAAGTCGAGCTTGCGATTTTCCGCGCCGACCACGACATCGACCTCGCGAAGACGGTCGAGCAGGCACGCGCCGCCTATGCGGAGCGGCCGAGCATCTACGCAGCCGACGCCCTCGCCTGGGCGCTCCACAAGAGCGGCAACACCGGCGAAGCGCGCCAGTATTCGCTCGAAGCGCTGCGCCTTGGCTCCCAGAACCCGCTGCTCCTCTATCGCGCCGGGGTCATCGCCGAAGCGGCTGGCGAAACGGCCGAAGCACGGGAAATGCTCCGAGTGGCGCTGCGCGGTGGCCCCGCCTTCTCGATTCTCCACGGCGCCGATGCGGTCGCCCGCTACGAGAACCTCCAGAAGGCGGCTGCACAGAGCTAGACGAATTCGCTACCGATCGAATTAAAGAATTGGGCTCCATGCGGCCCGTCGGCTACTTTGCCGGCGATCCTGCAGCGGGGTCCATTTCGTTTTTTGCTTTGCGGCGGCTGCGCGATGCTCTGGCGGGCACCTCTTCCCCCAATTCCGGCGGGTTGGCGCGAAATCGCTGCTGCGCTCCCTGCTTGGTGAGGCCGTAGACCGCGCCGATGCGGGACCAGGAATGACCATCCTCGCGAGCCGCTCGCACCATCTCGAGTTCGAGGGCATCGGCAGACTCGCGCAGCTGGCGGGCAGCGTCGAGCGCGACGATGCTCTCGCTCGCAGCCTGCAGGGCGTCGCCCGCCTCCCGGATCTTTCGCAGCTGGATCTTGCTCACATAGCGCAAGGTACCATTCGCTTCCTGACGGTCAACTAATGGTTGACAACTGCGTCAACATATGGTTGACTATGAGCAACCCCACAGCGAGGAGGTGATGCTCAATGGCCAAGAAGACCAAGAAGGATAAAAAGGGCAAAAAGGGCAAGAAGTAGCGCCCGGGGCGTGCTTCGAGGCAAGATGTGCGCGCTCCATTCGCGCACAACAGGTGACGGCGCTTACGCACTCATTGCGTGGCGCCGTTTCGTCTAGTTATGCGTCGAACTTTCGTGGCCGAAATGCGCGTACCATAGACACATGGCTAATTCGATGATTACGTCGCTTTCCAGCGTCAATGTTCTGACGCCCGCCGGTGAATCCGTGCGAATAGGCTCGCTCTGGGAGTCGCGGCCGATATTGCTCGCGATGATGCGCCACTTTGGCTGCATTTTCTGCAAGGAGCAGGTCACGCAGTTGAGCACGCATCGGGGCCGCATCCAGGCCGCCGGCGGAGAGCTGATTATTCTCGGCAACGGCACACCGCAGCACGCCGCCTGGTTCGTCGAAGACTACAACGTCGGAGTTCCCGTCTTCACCGACCCGGAACTCGCTTCGCACGGCATCCTTGGGGCGAAGCGCGGCAATATCGTCGATCCACGCGTCATGATGCGCGGCGCCTCCGCCATGCTGCACGGCTTCCGCCAGTCGAAGACCATGGGCCCGGCGGCGCTGAACGGCGGCATCTTCGTCATCACGCCAGCGAACGAAATGCCCTATCGATACATCAGCCGGTTCGCTGGCGACCACCCGGACCCGGAGGGGGCGCTGCAGGCGCTCGAAACGGCGGCCAAAGTCCCGGTCGCCTAATAGCCGAGTCCCTTGAGCCCCCACATGTCGCGCAGGAACGAGATTCGCCCGAGGTGGCCGTTCCCGTGGCCGATGAGACCATGCATGATCGCCTCAGCGCGCGACACTGAACCCCACGGCCGAATCGTCATGAACTCCTGCAGGTAGGCGTCGGACATCGCCTCGATGCGCGGTACGACGGCCGCCTGGACTGCCGTGATGTACTGGTCGAACTCTTCCGGCGCCGGGAAACGCATCGCATAAGCGACAGCCGGGTCCATGCCCGTGCCCTGGTCGACGCGGGGGAGGTTCCAACGCTCGTGGTAGCTCCCGGCGAGCCAGACCGGCGTGTCGCGGTCGAAGACGAAGTGGATGATGTTGTCGATCGTCCGGACGACGTGGAACGTGTCGAACGCGGGTGAGTTCGTGCGGTCGCCCGCGGTGTCGTGCCACTGCTCGTCGTTGAGGCCCTCGATCGCGAGCGAGCTGTACTGCAGGACGCGGCCGGTGAGCGACGAGAGCTGACCCTGGAAGGTGGGTGGATTGCCGAATCCGGGCATGTTCGCCATGTGGTTCCTCCGTCGGGGCCAGTTCGCCCGCCGCGCACCATCCTACGACGGCTTCGCGATGCGGACACCCGGACGAGGTTCACCCAGGTCCGATTTCAACGATGTGCCACATTCCCGCTGCCTCGCCGCGAACCGAGGAAGCGCGGCCGCCCTAGGGAGCGCGTCCCCGTGGCCCCTTGCACCCCGGTCGGCGGCGACGCCGATCCTTCCGAACGCGAAAGGGCTCCCAGGACTCGCGCCGGAGTACATTCGGACCAGCGGCAAGAACGAGATCGGCCGGGTAGTTGTTCAGGTCGCCGCCAAGCCCAATAATGGAAAGTCGGGGCCGAAGTGGCGGAATGGCAGACGCGCTACGTTCAGGGCGTAGTGTCCATTAGGGCGTGTGGGTTCAAATCCCACCTTCGGCACCAGGGAAGTTCATACGGGCGCCCGTAGCGCAGGGGATAGCGCGTTTGGTTGCGGACCAAAAGGTCGGAGGTTCGATTCCTCCCGGGCGTACCACTCTTTCGGCAGCCCAGGGCTGCACGCCGGTGGTAATGCTGGAGAGGGCGTTACTCGGCGTTCGTCAAAATCTCCGGCCCGTCCGACAGCACTGCAACGGTGTGCTCAAAGTGCGCGGACAAACTGCCGTCGGCGGACACGCAGGTCCACTCGTCGTCGAGGTATAAAACTTTTTCGGTGCCCGCGTTCACCATCGGCTCGATGGCGATGGTCATTCCCGGA
>JBBSKE010000411.1:0-3640 GCA_038256595.1 Tepidiformales bacterium
AAGAACACCGCCAGCATCGCGACCCTCACGATTCGTCTAGATGCGCTCGTTGGTGTGGTAACGCGTCTCGATGGCCGCCTCGGCTCCCTGGACGGCCGTTTCACTGAGATGGATTGGAGCAGGAACTTCCAGGGCAGGTTCGGCCGGCTCGTCAGCAAGGGAAGACTTATATCGGCCGACGAACTGGACGCTTTCTACCAGGCATGGGACGACGGCACACTCAGCGATAAAGAGGCCGATGCCGTCCGCAACCTCGATATCATTATCCAGGGCATCGAGGGTCGCGGTTCGGACAAGCGTCCGGTGGTCCTGGCGGTCGAGGTTTCGATTCGGCTCGAAGAGCAAGACCTCGACAGGGTTGTCGAGCGTTCTGAGATTCTGCGGAGACTGGGCTACCACACAGTTCCGGTACTGGCCGGCGCATTGATGGATGCCGTGCTGGCGAACCAGGCCAGGGACCGTGGCATCCAGGTGCTGCTTCGCCCGAGCGACGTCACCTACGCGATTTAGGTCCCCGGCCGCTCACCAGGCCTGAGTCGTGGCCGGAATGCCCGTTCTTACGTTCATCAGCGAGGTCCTGCGCGCAGGGGCCCAGCGCCACTGGTGTCAAATCGTAATAAATCTGGGTACGAATTCTGATTTAGCGGCTCAAGGGTTGCCTCCAACCACCCGATAACCATGACGGCGAACTACCGCCTGGAGTACTCGGTTGGCGACGTCTTCGGACTTCCTCGATTTCCTGTGGGATGGCGAACTGCAGCAGCTCATGTTGATGGCCTGCCCCGATGGCGTGGTTGTCGCTGACCCGAGCGAGAACATCCTGCTCTACTCCGGCGCGAGCGAGGCACTGTTCGGGTACGCCCCCTCAGAAGTGCTCGGGCGCCACATTGGGCTACTCTTCGGCGCTCGCGGTTCAGACCGTGAACTGCGCGACAGGGTGGCCGCCGAAGGCAGCGTCGCCAACTGCGAAGTGCGTGCCCTGCGCAAGGATTCCGCACCATTCTGGGCGGGCGTCTCCGCATCCCTCCTTCGCGACCGCTATGGCGAGCCGCTCGGCACGGTCTACTACGTGCGCGACTATTCGCGCATCAAAGCTATCCAATCGAGCCTCAGCGACACCAACGATCGCCTTAGTTCGATGCTCGAAGAACTCCACCACGTCGCCTCACACGATGGCCTGACTGGCCTCTTGAATCGCTCCAGTGCCATGAACGAAGCGCAGGCCAAGTTTGCCCACGCCATCCCGGCGTTTGGTGTGGTGATCTTCGACCTCGATTTCTTCAAGCGGGTGAACGACACCTACGGACACATCACCGGCGACGAGGTGCTCATGCGCGTCGCCTGGACGCTGCGCTATACCGCGCGTTCCGAAGATATCGTCGGGCGCTTCGGCGGCGAGGAGTTCGTCGCCTTCCTGCCCGGCGCGGACCTCGAAGCTACCCGCGCCTTCGCCAACCGCGCCCGCCTGGCAATCGCTGCGGAGATCATGCGCACCGAAAGTGGCGAAACTGTCGAGGTCACCATCTCGGCCGGCGTCGCTTCGATCCCGGCTGATGCGGCAGACCTCCAGTCGGCGCTCTCCGCTGCCGATGATCGGCTGTACGAGGCCAAGCGGACGGGCCGCAACCAGGTTGTCAGCGTCGACTCACCAGAAGCGGGCGGACGGACCGCAGCATGAACGAGTCAATCGGGGAGGAACGTATGGGTCGAATCGTCGATCGCACAACGCAGTTGACGCCCCTCAAGGCCGTCGCCACCAAGGCTATTCAGATGGCGCAGGATGAGCGCACGCACACGACAGACCTTGCCAGCGTCATCAGCGCCGACCAGGCTCTGACCGCGAAGATCCTCCGGCTCGCCAACTCTCCCTACTACGGGTATGCCCGCCGAATCAGCAACGTCAACGAGGCCGTCATTTTGCTCGGCATGCGTACGGTACGTTCGGTCGCTATCTCTTCGGCGATCATCGAAGCCTTCCGCCTGCCGGACTTTATCGGCGAATTCAGCACCGACCTCTTCTGGGCCCACAGCGTGACCGTCGGGCTGGTTTCCGAGATCTTCGCGAAAGAGACGAAGGTTTGCCGCCCCGACGACGCTTTCACGGCCGGCGTCCTCCACGATGTTGGCAAGCTGGCAACGATCATCGCTGAACCAGAAGCGTTCGCCGAGGTTGTCGAAATCGTCAAAAGGCGGCGGCTCTCGTCCTGCGAGGCCGAACTCGAAGTGCTCGGGGTCGACCATGCCCAGGTCGGCGCGGAACTCGTCGCGGGCTGGAAGTTCCCGGAACCATTGGTGGAAGCGATCCGCGGCCACCACCCCACGACGCCCATCACTCGGATTACATGCCTCGGCGATATCGTCGCGCTCGCGAACCTGGCCTGCAATCGCAGCGGCATGGCGTGTGGGTTCGATTTCACTGCCGAGGCAGCTAGCCAGCCGACCAGCTTTCTCCTGCCCGAAGTCGAGCGCGCGCTGGCGCGCGTCCCCCGGGGCATGGAGGGCGTGAGCGAGAAGTCCCGGGCATTCCTCGTGAATGTCACCATTCGCCCGCCGCTCTGGTTCGGCAGCGAAGAAGAAGTTACACAAAACGCGCAGGCCGTAGCCTGATGAAGCGCCGCCACGCCGTCGAAGATCCGGCTAGAGGAACCACAATGAGCAGTGCACCAACTACCGCAGAATCTGCCTTTGGGCGGCCAGAACCGTTGCCGCGCAGGCGACGCATCGTTCGCGCCGTTCTCGCCATCCTCTGGACGGGCGTCCTCCTGCTCGTGACGAGCTTCGCACTCAAGAACCCCACGACGATCAACCTGTTTTCGACCGTGATGTTTCTCCTCTTGTTCGCGGTCGTGCAGGTGCAGCTGGTCATCACCCGCTGGGCCGGCCACAAGCACTTCCGCCTCGTATCGAGCAAGCTGCACGGCTCCACCTATATCAGTGAGCTACACAACCTCCCGAACCGGAACTACCTGCTCGCCGAACTGCGCCGCGAGATGCCGCAGGCCCGCACCCATGGGACGACCTTCACGCTCGTTCATTTCGAACTCGAAGATTTCGACGCCGTCCAGGCGCGACGCGGCAAGGCCTTTGCGGACCGCTCGCTGAGCTCCATCACGGACCTCCTCCAGCGCATCACTCGCAGCTCCGACTTCGTCGCCTACCTGGGCGATGCCAAGTTCTGCGTGTTGCTGAACGAATGCACGCAGGAACAGTCCTGGCTGTACATGAAGCGTGTCCCGGCCAGCATCGCCGTCAGCGATGGTCATGCGATGCTCGACGTGAAAGTCGCCGCCCGCGTTCACCAGTACGACATGGAAGCGATCTACGCGACCGACGTCCTCCGTGAAGTCGAAGAGACAGCACCCCTGCGACGAAAAGAGCAGCAGCGGACGTTTTCGGAAGCGGCGTAGAAGTAGTCTATCGGCTTTAGGACCGGATTCTGTCTTCCTATCTGTTCGTCAATATGGCATCGCTCTAGTGCGATGCCCCTAGACGATTACTGCGAGACACGAGCATTAATATCCTTCGAACAGTACCCTGAAGTGTCCTACAATCGCGGCGACTCCACAGTGCCATCGACTACGAGACTCCGGCAAGCTTTTTGAAGCATCTTTGGACAACGACTCCCGACCTGTGGCGGCCA
>JBBSKE010000412.1:0-3638 GCA_038256595.1 Tepidiformales bacterium
GGCCGGCGCCCAGGCGGTGGACCCGGCGTCGCTCCGGGACGGGGTCGGTCCGACGCTCGACCCCAACGGCGCCGTGGTTGCCGCACAGAACTTTGTGGCCGCGGCCGGCCACTCGCCTGGAGATGCTGCGCGAGAGCATCGCGATCATTCGCGACCTCTGGCGCGGGGAGGAGACCTCCTGGGATGGCGAGTATTTCAACGTGGAGAACGCCCGCATTTACACCCTCCCGGAGGAGCTCCCGGAGATCTATGTGGCCGCTTCGGGACCGAAAGCAGCGGAGCTGGCCGGAGAGAATGATGGCTTCATCGGCACTTCGCCCGATGAAGATGTGCTGACGGCGTTTGCCAGCAATGGCGGCGATGGGAAGCCACGTTACGGCCAGATCGCCGTCTCCTGGGCGCCATCCGCGGTGGTGGCGCGGAAGCGTGCGCGAACTTCCTGGCCAACTTCTGTCCTGCCCGGTCAGGCGCATACGGAGATTGCGCGGCCGGCGCTCTACGATGCACTCCTGGAGCACGTCACCGAGGAGCAGGTTGCCGACAAAGTGGTCTGCGGACCAGACCCGGCGGACTACTTCGGCGCCATCTGTTCCTACATCGATTCTGGCTACGACCACATCACCTTCCACCAGGTTGGCCCCGACCAGCAGGGCTTCATCTCATTCTTTAATCGTGAACTACGACCACTCTTCGCCGCAGAACGGAAGGCCCGTGCTGAAGCGGAGCTCCTGAAGAACGGCAGCGACGCCTGCTAAGCGAGGAATACCGTGGCGAGGATCTTTGACCCAGATGGCGAATGTATTGCGGAGGCAACGCTCGAGTTGCCCGAGAACGGCACCACTGCCCGGCTGCACCGGATAAAAAAGGGCGCCGGACTGCTGAACTTCTACTTCGGCCAGGGCAAACGGTGGGTAGTTGTCGATACGCCGGATGGGCAGGTCCGCGGGCGGCTGCACACCCGCTGGGAAGGCATCCGGCGGGCCTGGGAGATAACGCTGCCGGCCGCCCCACGGGAACTCGCGGGCGCGAAGGAATCGGAGCCAGCTGAATCCGGCGGCGGTCCTTCCACCTGATGTTATGGTAGTTCGAACGACGATACTGGCCGCGTAGCGGCGTGTGCCAGCCCGGACCGCTCCCCGCAGCGGGCATCCTTGAGCCCCCAGGGGCCGCGCAGCGGCTCTCGTCCAACGAAGGTAGTGAACTGGATTGATCGAGACTCTTGATGCCCAGCCGGGCTTAACGCATCCGCTCGGCGCGACCTGGGATGGCCGCGGAGTGAACTTCGCCATCTTCAGCGAGAACGCCGAGCGCGTGGAACTCTGCCTCTTCGATGAGGCTGCCGGTGCGAACGAATACGCCCGCCTGCGCATGACCGGGCCCGTGGACCACGTCTGGACCATCTACCTTCCCCAGGCGCGCCCGGGGCTGATGTATGGCTACCGCGTTCATGGCCCCTATGAGCCCCACAACGGCCTCCGCTTCAACGCCAATAAGCTCCTGCTCGACCCGTATGCGAAGGCCGTCACCGGCGGGATCAACTGGTCGGAGGCGATGTTCGGCTATCCCGTGCTCGGCGACGACGAACGCGACCTCCAGTTCAACGGGCAGGACAGCGCCGCGGGCATGCCGAAGGGCGTCGTGCTCGAACCGGGCTTCTCCTGGGGCGATGACCATCTCCTCCGCACCCCCTGGGAGAAGACGATCATCTACGAGGCGCACGTCCGGGGCATGACGCAGAAGTTCTCGGTCATCCCCGAGCATCTTCGCGGCACCTATGCAGGGCTCGCCCACCCGGCGACGATCGCCTACCTGAAGAACCTCGGCATCACCGCGATCGAACTCATGCCGATCCACTACTTCGTGGACGACCACCACCTGATCGAGCAAGGCCTGACGAACTACTGGGGCTACAACTCGCTCGGCTTCTTCGCGCCCGACCCTCGTTACGCCGCGGCGAAGAGCTCCGGCGCCGTGATCAACGAGTTCAAGACGATGGTGCGCGCCTACCATGCGGCCGGGATCGAAGTGATCCTCGACGTGGTCTACAACCACACGGCGGAGGGCAACCAGCTCGGCCCGACGCTCTCCTTCCGGGGCATCGACAACCAGGCCTACTACCGCCCGGTGGCCGGGAACGAACGCTACTATATGGACTACACGGGCACCGGGAATTCGCTCAATATGCGCCACCCGCGTGCCATCCAGCTGCTCATGGACAGCCTCCGCTACTGGGTCCAGGAGATGCATGTCGACGGCTTCCGCTTCGACCTCGCCTCGGCGCTGGCCCGCGAACTGCACGAGGTCGACCGCCTCAGCGCATTCTTCGACATCATCCACCAGGACCCGATCCTTTCGACGGTGAAGCTCATCGCCGAGCCCTGGGACGTTGGCGAAGGCGGCTACCAGGTCGGCAACTTCCCCGTGCTCTGGACCGAATGGAACGGCCGCTACCGGGACTGCGTGCGCCGCTTCTGGCGTGGCGACTCGGGCGAAACGGGCGAACTCGCCTATCGCATCACGGGCAGCAGCGACCTCTACGCCCACTCCGGCCGCCGGCCCTACGCGAGCATCAACTTCATCACCGCGCACGATGGCTTCACCCTTCGCGACCTCAATAGCTACAACGAGAAGCACAACGACGCCAACGGCGAAGGCAATCGCGACGGCACGAACGACAACGCCAGCAACAACTGGGGCGTCGAAGGCGAGACGGATGACCCGGCGATTCTCGCCCTCCGCCAGAAACAGATGCGGAACATGATCTCGACGCTATTCCTGAGCCAGGGTGTGCCCATGTTGCTCCATGGCGACGAGGTGGCACGCACCCAGGCCGGCAACAACAACGTCTATTGCCAGGACAACGAACTCTCCTGGATGCCCTGGACCGATGGCCAGCTGGAACGCGAAATGCTCGCCTGGACGCAGCGCATGATCGCCTTCCGCCACGCCCACCCGGTGCTCGCGCGAAGTTCGTTCTTCCATGGCCGCCCGATTCGCGGCACGGGCATGCGCGACATCACCTGGCTCGCGGCCGAAGGTGGCGAGATGACGGACGACCACTGGAACAACCCGGAACTCCGCAATTTCGGCATGGAACTGGCCGGCGCCACCACCGATAACCAGCCGGGCGGCCAGCGCGCGATTATCGACAACACGCTCCTCGTGCTCGTGAACGCGGGCTGGGAGAACGTGCATTTCAACCTGCCGCGGCTGCCCCGCCCGGGCCGCTGGGTGCTCGGCTTCGATACCGCGAAATGCGACCACGCGGAGGGCCAGCGCTCCTTCCCCGGCGGCACCTGGTACGACCTCGAAGCGCGGTCGATCACGGTGCTCAAGCGGCCACTCGGGCAGACCCGCACGGAGAGTTCGGAGTATCCGTCGATCTTCTCCTCCACCCGGCGAGCCTGATCTACCGATCGAAAGGTCGAACCTGGAGCTGGGAGGAAACTGCAACACCGTTTACTTCGCGGTGACGGTGTCGCAGCAGATGGGCGGTAGACTGGCGGATATGGAACAACCCGAATCCACGCTCCCGCCAGCGCCGGGCAACGCCGACACCGCGGCGAACGTCGAGGGCATGACGCCGGCCCTGCCGAGCAGCGGTTTCGGCCGCCTCTGGCTGAAATCGCTGCGCATGA
>JBBSKE010000413.1:0-3635 GCA_038256595.1 Tepidiformales bacterium
AGTTCGAGCGCGGGGTGCGTGGGGTTAAGCATTAGACGCTCCTTCGAAAAGACAATCAGGAGGTTCGACCTGGACGGCGCTACCTATGCGATGGCACGGAAGGACCTTGAAGCGAGATGGCTTTCTCGACGCGGCGAATATCGATACACCGTGCTGCTCAGCGTGCCCCAACCGGCTCCGCCGCACGTTCCGCATTTCGCCTGGTCGGCTATGCCGGTCCCGAAGCAGCTCGCGCACTGCGCCACGAGCCAATCGATTGCCCATCCGTCCGGAGAAGATGACATAAGGGCTCGGAAGAGCATGCTGTAATTCGCCGAGTCCCACACATTTAGAAGTGCCTGATGAGCTGAGCGATCGTCGGAATGGTCGCTTTCCGGAGCGTGAGGTAACAGCCGAGATACCAGGCGTCGAGTTCCGATGTCGTTCTCGCCAGAGAGAATAACGCCTTCGCCAACGAGAAAATTGCCGATTGGCGGAGGCGTGCCCCACATCTGGAGAGCGACTACGAGCTGTGGATCGTCGTCCGGGCGGCCAGTTGCGAGCCGGAGTAGCACTTCCGCAGGCACACCCTTGCTCCTTCCAGCGAATATCGCTGGAATTCGTCAGAGAGCGGGGCGTGTCCGTATGCAAGTTCAATCATTGCTGTTCGACTCCGTCTACAGCGTCCCGAGGCGCTCGCGCAGGCCGGCCGCTCGCGTGCGAGCCTCCTGCATCGTCGATTCCATGCCCGCGATGATGTTCGCCGGCGCTTTCGAACGGAACGTCACGTTCGCGAGCTGCTTTTCGAGCCGCCCTGCATGTGCTTCGGCCTCACCGAGTTCTTTTTCGAGCCGCGTGCGTTCGGCGGCGGAATCAACCTGCGGCAGCGCGAGCGCGACCTCCGTGTCGGCGATTCGACCGAAGGCGTGGTCGCCGGCGGGCAGAGCGGCATCGCCAGCGATCACCGAGACTTCGACGCGCGAGGTGAAGTTCGTGGCCGCCGCGGTTGCTTCGAGCGCCGATGCGAATTCGCCCGCGCGCAGGTAGACCGGCAGCCGGGCGCCCGCCTCGACCTTCTTTTCGGCGCGAAGGTTGCGAATCGTGCGGTTCACTTCGATGACGTGGGCCATCGCATCCTCGGCGCGCTGGTCCTTCCAGTTGTGCCCGGAGCGCGGGTACCAGGCGACGATCAGCGCCGCTGCCATGTCGTCGTCGATGCGCTCGCGTAGCGCCTGCCAGAGCTCTTCGGTGATGAACGGCATGATCGGGTGGAGCAGCCGCAGGCCATGGTCGAGCACGTGCGCGAGGACGCGGAGCGCCTTGTCGTCGCCCGCGTTGAGCCGCACCTTCGACATTTCGATATACCAGTCGCAGAAGTCGTTCCAGAGGAACTCTTCGATCGCGCGTCCGGCCTCGCCAAGCTGGTAGTCGCCGAGCATCTTATCGACGTCGATTTCGAGCTGTTCGAGGCGCGAAAGAATCCAGCGGTCCTCGATCGGGTAGCTCTCGCGATCCATCGGATGCGGGCGCTTCACCTGCCGGTCGCCGAGCTTGCCGAGGACATAGCGCGCGCTGTTCCAGATCTTGTTCGCGAAGTTGCGCGAGGCGATGAGCCGGTCGTCGAGGTAGCGCTGGTCCGAGCCCATCGCCGCGCCCGTCAGGATCGCGTAGCGGAAGGCGTCAGTCCCGTAGGCCTCGGCGGCGACGAGCGGATCGACCACATTGCCGCGCGACTTGGTCATCTTGTTGCCGTCGGCGTCGCGGATGAGGCCGTGGAAGAGCAGCGTGCGGAACGGGACCGTGTTTTCGGGGCCGAGGTGTCGCATGTTGTAGACGCCGAAGAGCACCATTCGGGCGGCCCAGAAGAACATGATGTCGTAGCCCATCTGCATGTCGGTCGTCGGGTAGTAGGTGGCGAGGTCTTCCGTGTCGTCCGGCCAGCCGAGGTCGGCGTGGGGGGCGAGGCCGCTCGAGAACCAGGTATCGAGCACGTCTGCATCCTGGCGCAGGTTGCCGCCGCCGCATTTCGAACACGCCGACGGCTCATCGACGCGGACGAGCATCTCCTTGCAATCGCCGCAGTACCAGACCGGGATCTGGTGGCCCCACCAGAGCTGGCGGCTGATACACCAGTCGCGCAGGTTATCGACCCACTGCAGGTACTGCCGCCCGAAGCGCTCCGGGACGATCTTGATGCGGCCATCGCGAACGACCGCGCCCATCTCGCTCTGCAGCGATTTGCCGGGTTCGAAATCTTTCTGGACCGCGATCCACCACTGCTCACTAGGGATCGGCTGGACCACCGTCTTGCAGCGGCTGCAATGGCCGACCGAGTGGGTGTAATTCTCGACGTGGTCGAGAAAGCCCTCGTCGTCGAGGTCCTTGTGGATGGCCTCGCGCGCCTCGTCGGCAAGCATGCCCGCATAGGGGCCGGCCTCGTCGTTCATACGCGCCTGATGGTCCATCGCGACGATGACGTCGAGGCTGTGGCGCTGCCCGATCTCCCAGTCGTTCGGGTCGTGGCCGGGGGTGACCTTGACCGCGCCCGTGCCGAATTCGGGCTTCACCGCGTCGTCCGCGATTACCGGGATTTCGCGCCCGATAATCGGCAGCATCAGCATCCGGCCGATTTTCTCGTCGTAACGCTCGTCGTTCGGGTTCACGGCGACGGCGGTGTCGCCGACCATCGTCTCCGGGCGAGTGGTCGCGACGACGACATAATCAGGCAGGGGCATGCCGCCCTCGCCGACCACCGGGTAGCGCAGGTAGTAGAGCTTTGCCGCCACTTCGATGTAGTCGACCTCGATGTCGCTGAGCGCCGTCTCGCAGCGCGGGCACCAGTTAATCATCCGCAGGCCGCGGTAGATGAGGCCGTCGTTGTAGAGGTCGACGAACGTCTTGCGAACCGCCTTGACGATACCGGGATCGAGCGTGAAGACGCTGCGGCTCCAGTCGGCGGAGGCGCCGAGCTTGCGATGCTGGTCGGAGATACGGCTGCGGTACTTGCGCACCCACATCCAGGTGCGCTCAACGAACGCCTCGCGGCCGAGTTCCTGGCGGGTCAGGCCTTCCTTGGCGAGTTCGCGCTCGATGACGTTCTGGGTGGCGATGCCGGCGTGGTCTTCGCCCGGGAGCCAGAGCGTGGTGTCGCCGCGCATGCGGTGCCAGCGAACGAGGGTGTCGGTAATCGAATCTTCGAGCCCGTGGCCGAGGTGCAATTCACCCGTGACATTCGGCGGCGGCATGATGATGCAGTACGGGTCGCCGCCGGCGCGCGGCTTAAAATAATCGCGCGATTCCCACATCGCATAGATGCGGCTCTCTACGGAGGACGGCTCGTAGGCAGGGGGTAGGGACGTGCGAGCCGTGTTCGAGGACATGGGTTTGCTCCGTGAGAGTGGTCCTTCCAGTGTGCCGGACGCGTAGGCGATGCGGTAGCAGGCTGGCCGTTCATGTCAGCCGGGCGCCGTTGGTGAATCTCGAACCGACGTGCGATGGAACCGCAACGCTCTGCCGCCGCGGCGTGATTCGAGCACGATGCAGGCGGCGGCACACTTGCAGAAACCACTGAGGAGACCCACCACCCATGGCACGCAAGGAAATCGACCCCGTTGCCCTCCTGAAAGACGATCACGAAAAGGTCAAGGGCCTCTTCG
>JBBSKE010000414.1:0-3633 GCA_038256595.1 Tepidiformales bacterium
GGCGCGAATCGCTCGACGAAATCGGCCTCGCCGTGCACGTTTTCGCCGGCGGCGGCGCGCTTGTCGTAGGTCGCATCGTACTGGTCGCCGGAGACGCTTCGCTCCTGCAGCCACCGGTTCGTTGGCTGGGTCATGGCTGCCTCCTCGGACGGGCTCGAAATCCCACCCATGGTACCGCCTCCGCGAGAACCGCTCGGCCACCATTGTGAACATTTGCCGCGTAGGCCGATTCCCATGGAACGTAACCACCCTGTCGGCCACGATCTCGTCCGGGGCGGCAAACACGCAGACCTCAGCCCCGGAGACCCCGACGCTTGGCAGTACATGACCCCCTGGCGGCTCTCCGGCAGCGGAACTTCAAGATCTATGCAGCGAGCCTGTTCGTGTATGGCGTTTCGACGACCATGCTGCCGGCGGTCATCGCGCTGCAGGTCTACGACATCACGGGCTCGGCGACGAAACTCGGCATCATCGGCCTCGTGCGCTTCGCCCCGGCGCTGGTGATGGCGCTCTACGCCGGCGCGGTCGTCGATAGCTACGACCGGCGCCGAATCTCGCAAATCGCCCAATCGGTGACCATTCTCTGCGCCCTCACGCTCTTCGGCCTGAGCGCCAGCGGGAACATCAGCCTTGGCATGATTTACGGCGTGGTGTTCGTGATGGCGATCGCGGCGGCGTTCGACAACCCCGCGCGCCAGGCGCTGCTGCCGATGCTTGTGACGCGCGAGACATTCCAGAACGCGATCACCGTGAGCGGCACCATTCGCCAGCTCGGCTTCGTCTTCGGCCCGACCATCGCCGGCACGACCGCGGCGATCTGGGGCTATAGCGCCGGCTACCTGACCGATGCCGTGCTCATCGGCATCTCGGTCATCGCCATGTTCTTCCTCCGCCCGCGAGATATCGAAGCGCCGCGAAAAGCGGTCAGCATGGCGGCCATCAAAGAAGGCGTCGCCTTCGTTCGCAGCAAACACATCATCCTCGGCTGCATGACGCTCGACATGTTCGCGGTCGTCTTCGGCGGCGCGACGGCGCTCCTGCCGATCTACGCGAAGGACATCCTCGAGGTCGGCGATTTCGGTTACGGCATCCTCTACGCGTCCCTCGATATCGGCGCGCTGGTCATGTCGTTCTTCCTCATCATGGCGCCGCCGGCCCGCCACCCGGGCGTCTGGCTGATGTGGGCGGTGCTCGGTTTCGGCATATTCACGATGCTCTTTGGGCTCTCGCGCTCGTTTCCGCTCTCGATCGCGATGTACGCGCTCATCGGCATGGCCGACCAGGTGAGCGTGGTCATGCGCAACACCACCATCCAGCTGAACACGCCCGACGAGTTGCGCGGCCGCGTGGGCTCGGTGAACTCGCTCTTTATTGGCGCTTCGAACCAGATCGGGCAGGCCGAATCCGGGTTCGTCGCGGGCCTCACGAGCGCGACCTTCGCCGTGGTCAGCGGTGGCGCGGGCTGCCTCGCGGTGCTGGGCATCGTCTGGGCGAAGATCCCCGAGATGCGGCGCTACACGGTCGCACGCGCTGGCGACCCCGAAGAAGTCGAACCGAAACCGGCGGCTTCGACGTAACATAACGATCTGCTACTCGCAGGTTCACCGGCACGGAACTGCTAGTATCGCGGCATGCGGACACGGTTAAGCGTAGCGGTCATCGCCATCCTCACGGCAGCCCTTTTCCTGGCTTCGAACCCTGGCGCAGCGTTCGCCGAGACCCCCGAGGAGGAACTCGCGCGGCGGCACGTCCCCTGGGTCGCCATCAACCAATCGGCGACTCCCTGCGGGCCGGGCGAGCCGTTCTACCCGGTCGCGGTCGAAGTTGTCCTATCGCAGCCGGGAACGCGGCTCCTTGGTCCGAACGGCGAGGTCGTTCTCGCTCCCAGCGCTGAGGATCTCGCCACACGAGGCGATGGCTGGCACCTCGACCTGCCCGGCAACGCGCTGGACGGCGGCTGCGACTACGCCCGCTGGTTCTCATCGCTCGAACCCGCCCCTCTGCCGCTGGTCTACGCGCATATCGCGACCGAAGACGGCCGTCCGGGCGAGTTGGCGCTGCAATACTGGATGTTCTGGCCATTCAACGACTGGAACGGCCGCCACGAGGGCGACTGGGAGCTCATCCAGCTCACATTCGACGCTCCGGATGCCGCATCGGCGCTCGGAATGACGCCCTCGCGAGTCACCTTCGCCCAGCACAGCGGCTCTGAGACGCGCGCCTGGTTGGACGCCTTCCCCCGCCGCAACGACGAGTTCGGTGACCCGCCGGAGTTCAGAGTCGGCGACCACGTCGCCGTCTACCCGGCGCTCGGTTCGCACGCCGCCTATTTCGACCGCAAGCGCTGGTTCGCAAGCAACGCAGCGACCGGCCTCGCCTGCGACGATGCCCGCGCACCCAGCGCCGTCCTCACGCCGGTCGTTCTCCTGGTCGGTTCGAAGGATGACCCGGCCGCGCCGTGGCTCTCGTTCGGCGGGCGCTGGGGCGAAGAGCACGCCGCATTCAACAACGGACCGCCTGGCCCGGCCTTCCAGCAGCCGTGGGACGCGCCGTTCTCGTGGATGGAGGGCGATGGCAACCGCCCGTCGGTGGCGATGCCCTGGCCGAATTCGTTCGCCGCCGACGCCTTCTGCGGAGCGACCCGGTCGTTTTCGCGCGGCTACAACCAATTCCTCGAACTTGGCAGGCCGCCGCTCGCGATTGCCGGGGTGGTGGGCCTCGTGTCCGCAGCCGTCGCCCTGCGCACCGCCGGGTCACGCCGCGGGCAACTTGCATGGCGTCCGAACCGCCGGACCACCACGGTCCTGCTCGCCGCCGGACTCCTCGCCACCGCCTGGGTCGTGCTTCTTGCACGAACGACGGCCGTCGGTGACGTGGTCGAAATCGCCGGGGCGAATCACCCGATGACCAGCGTCTCGCTGCTACTGCTCGGCGCGCCCATCACGCTCCCGGCGCTGGCCCGGGTGGAGCGAAACCGTGGATGGCGAGCCGCATTAGTCGCTGGCGTGCTCGGGACCATCGCGGGAGTAGTCGTTGGCGTCGTGTCCGGCCAGCCGCACGCCGCGAACCTGGTCGCGAGCCTCGCGGCCCTCGGCGTGCTTTCGCTGCGCGAGATGCGTGAGGATCTCGGCGACCGGACCATTCCAGCCGCCGAGGGAGCCATTCGTCCCTAGAAAATCGCGATTGGGTTGGGACGTCTAGCCTAGAGCGTGGTATCGCGGGTGACACGGCTGTGTAGAATTCGGGGCTATGGAAACACCTCGATTCCGCGCGACACGGCTGGGAGATGGGCCGATCATCCCTCCGAATCTGGACGACCGCATGGGTGCTAACGTGAACGGGCCGTCGCTCTTGCGGGTGCCGGGATGGGTGGAGGCGGCGCTGGGGCGCTACTACCTCTACTTCGCCCATCACAATGGGGGCTACATCCGGCTTGCGTACGCGGACGAGATCGCGGGGCCCTGGAAGACGTACTCGCCGGGCACCCTGCAGCATGCGCAATCGTTCTTCCCGCCGGAGCTGGATGCCCTCGATGAATCGCGGCTTGTGCCGGGGATGGTCGTGCCGATCCCGCATATCGCCTCTCCGGACGTGGTGATCGACGAGGACCAGCGGCGATTCGTCATGTACTAC
>JBBSKE010000415.1:0-3623 GCA_038256595.1 Tepidiformales bacterium
CAATTCCCACGGGCTTGCCGATACTGCATCTATGACATTTCTTGCCGCACTCCAGGTGGGTGACGAAGTCCTGGTCGTGTTCGACCAGGATGGGGAGCGCACATCCCTCGTCGCGACCGTGATCAGCGCGGAAGACGACTCAATGATCGTCCAGTTTCCCGCGCCATTCAGTGTACCCCGTGGCGCTGCGGCGACCGTGCTCACCGGAACGGGCGGCCTTTCGCGCTACGCGAGCGTCACCCAGGCGACGCCAAAGGGGTCGGACCTGGCGATCGAGCACGGCGCATGGCGGCGCATCCTCAATCGCCGCGCTTCGCCGCGGTACCCGGTGCTGCTGGACGTAGTCCTCGTGGCCGGCGGCCGGCGCGAACCGGGGCGAATCGTCGACCTTTCCGACCGCGGTGTTGCAATCGAGGTCTCCAGGTGGGACCAGCTTTCGTTTGAACTCGAACTCTCCGACCTGCGAATTCCCTGTCGCGCGGTGGCCATCGAACCTCTGTCGATGATGGACGTGGTCCACGCGACGTTCGCGGAAGCGACGCCGGAGACGCTCACGTCGATTGCCGCTCTCGTCGAACATGCGCGCCTGGAGTTCACCGAGGGCCAGCAAAAGCTCGCCAGGGGCCATTCGAAACGCTCGGACTCGATCTCCCCCCGCGCTGTCACTGCCTGATTTTCTCTCCAAAACGGCCCTCGAAAGAGCGATTACCGGCCGCAGCAAACGTTGCGCCGCCTGCGCTACCATGACGTTCAATGACCACTCGCGCCAGGCTCTCGCGCCACCCTAACGCCCGGGCGCTCCTTTATCTGCCGTTCATCATTCTCGCGTTGATCCCGGTGGTGGCGTTCGCCTTCGGCCCGCTCACCGGCGAGAGTTTTGACGTCGAAGGCCCGGGGGGGCCATTCCTCGCCTTCTCCGCGGGACTGCTATCGTTTCTCTCACCATGCGTGCTGCCGCTGGTCCCCGTCTACCTGATGAACCTCTCCGGCGCGAGCGTCGAAAACGGAAAAATCGTAGCTGACCGGCGCCGTACGGTGAGCCACGCGCTCGTGTTCGTCTCCGGCTTCTCGGTCATCTTCATACTCCTCGGCGTCGGCGCGGGGCTGTTCGGATCCTACTTTTTCGTCGATCACAAGGCGGAGATGCAACAGGTGGCCGGGGTGCTCATGATCCTGATGGGCGTGATCCTCATCCCGACCTATGGCGCGCGGTCGCCGGCTCGTTCGCTGCTGATTCTCGCTGGCCTGGTGGCCGTCTTCCTCTTCCTGCGCGAAGTCGCCCAGCTGCACGGAGACGCCGCGCGCCAGGCACAGCTCGCAGCCATCCTCGGAGTCGCCTGGCTGCGCTTCGCGGGCTACCTCGAACTGCCCTTCCTGCAGCGGACAATGCGGCTCGAAGGCGGCTCGAACCGGAAGGTTGGTTATGTTCGCAGCGGCGTCGTGGGCGCTGGATTCGCGGCCGGTTGGACGCCCTGCATCGGCCCGGTGCTGGCGAGCATCCTGAACCTGGGGCTGGCATCTTCGAGCGCGTGGACCGCGAGCTACCTGATGGTCGCCTACTCTGCAGGCCTGGCGGTGCCGTTCCTGATTGCCGCGTTCGCGCTCTCGGATATCGCGCCGGCCCTGCGAAAGATGAACAAGTACGCGCCGTACATCGAGGTCGCGACCGGCGTCATGTTGATTGGCCTCGGTGTCCTGCTCTGGACCGGGCGGCTTACCGGCCTCAATTCGTACTTCGATTTCGGCAAGTTCAACGAAGGTCTGTAAGCAATGCGTTATACCTCGGAAACGGATCCGGTTTAGGCTTCGGCCATGTCCGCGTCTCCCGCACCCATGCCACGAATGACCCGAGCAGGCTGGGGCGCGACCGCGACGGCCGCCGCCGTGGTCGCCCAATGGCTGCTGCACCAGGCCTGGCCCGAAGCCCTCTTCCCGGCCTACGCCATCGGTGACGCCATCATCCGCGCGACCCCGGGCGACTTCGCGACGACGGCGATCGAGGAACTCGGCCACTTCGCGCGCGACGGCATGGTCCTCGGCGTCATTCTCGCGATGATCGCGGCCGGGGCTGCTGCCGCAGCGGTTCGACCGCTCCTGTGCGTGTTCGTGGCCGTCGCAGCGACGGCGCTCGCAGCCGCCATTTCACCGATCGAACCAACGCTCGAGGGAACCCTGGCCGCTGCGGGAATGGGCGGCGCGGCCGCCTCGCTGGCACTCGCGCTCTTCGCGACCAACATCCCCGGCGCGCCAACCATCGAACACAGCAGGCAACGGCGACTGATTTTCGCGGGCTTCGCAGGCGGATTCGTCCTCCTCGCGAGCGGTGCTGTGTTCGGCCGGTCGAATCGCGAGGCGCCGGGTGGCCCGGTCCTCTCGGCGAAGCGGCTCATCATCGAACCCGACCCGAATTTCGCCGAACTGCCGGGTCTGAGCGCGCGCATTACCGCGCCGGAGGACCACTACCAGGTCGATATTGACCTCACGCGCCCGCGAATCGACGGCGACTCGTGGCGGCTCAAGGTGAGTGGCGAAGTGAGCCGCGAGCGTTCGTTCGCCTTCGAAGACCTCGTCGCGTTCGGTGCCGAAGAGCGGTCGGTCTACCTGCAGTGCGTCTCGAACATCTATGCGGGCGACCTGATGAGCAACAGCCTCTGGACGTGCGTGCCGCTCGCACGGGTTATCGCCGAGGTCGAACCTGCCGCCGGGGCGACGCACATCGTCGCGCGCGCAGTCGACGGCTACCACGAGCGATACGCCATCGCCGACGCGCCCGAGATTCTCGTGGCGCTCGGAATGGGCGACGGCGCCGTCCTCCCGGACCACGGCTACCCGGTGCGTCTCCTGGTTCCCGGCCACTACGGAGTGCGCAGCGTGAAGTGGCTCACCGAACTCGAACTCATCTCCGAGCAGGTCGAAAGCTACTGGGAGAAGCGCGGCTGGGACGCCGAGGCCGTGCTCAATTCGGGCGCGCGCATCGATACTCCCAGCGGCGGCGACCGGGTCGGCGGGCGGGTAACGGTTGGTGGAGTCGCCTGGGGGCCCGGCACAGTCACGCGCGTCGAAGTCGCGGTCGATAGCTTTGAAAAGTGGCACGAGGCCCAACTGGAGACACGTACGGACGACATCGCCTGGACGCGCTGGCAAGCGACGATCGACGTGCCGCCCGGCGAGCACGTGATCTTCGCGAGGGCAGCCGTCGATGGCGTCCCCC
Organism: Tepidiformales bacterium; assembly: GCA_038256595.1. Taxonomy (GTDB): domain Bacteria; phylum Chloroflexota; class Dehalococcoidia; order Tepidiformales; family Tepidiformaceae; genus JBBSKE01. The sequence continues at coordinate 3,212 of JBBSKE010000415.1, forward strand.
AGATAGAAGAGCCGCAGCCGCCGCATCCCTCGGGCGCGACGGGCCTGCATCGCATTGCGGTCCGGGTGGTCTGAGGCGGGTTGCCGGTTATGGGAAGTGCCGGGGTGACCCTAAGGCTGCGCATCTGGTACGCTCAAGATCCTGTGGCGCGTTCGTCTAGAGGCCCAGGACGCCGCCCTTTCAAGGCGGAGATCAGGGGTTCGAATCCCCTACGCGCTACCACTCGATTCGAACTTGCGAGGGCCGGAAACGGCCCTCGCTTTGTGATCATGAGACTGATCAATAGTGTCCCAAATGGTGTCCCAACTTCCCGGCACGGGGTGCCACATCGTGGCCTTAGATGGGTACCAACTGAACGGGACGGGAGATAGTGCGAGCGCCAGCGGCCCGGAGCGCATCGCTCACGCATTGC
>JBBSKE010000416.1:0-3595 GCA_038256595.1 Tepidiformales bacterium
GTGATCAGATTGATTCCAGGGGGCCCGCGGGTGAACCGAAGAAAAACTAAGTTTGGCGCAGCAGCAGGAACGCTCGCTGCCGCGATCGGCGTAACGCTCACGGCGTGGACGTTTGCGCAGGCCGCAACCTCGCTCCCGAGCGGGAACGAAAACACGTCCATCATCGTCCAGAATGTGGGCAACGCCCCGGCGGACTTCGTCGTCGAATACTTCCTGCCGAACGGCACACGTCTCGATGACGCCACCGACACAGAGTCTGGTGTGCCCACCGGCGGGACTCGCGTCTTCGCCCAGGCCATCAACAGCGAACTCGGCGCCGGCTACCGCGGTGTCGGTGTCGTTTCGTCCGACCAGCCCATCAACGCGCTGCTCGTTCGCGACATCCTCGCCAACGCCGCCGCCAACAGCCACAGCTACTCGATCGTTAATGCGCAGGCCTCCGGCGGCTCCAAGCTCGCCCTCCCAATCCTGCTCGACGAGTTCAGCTCCGAGCAATACAACAGCCGTGCCAGCGTGGTAAACACCGGCACCGAGACGGCCTGCCTGAAGATCACGTACTACGTGACCGCTACCCTCAGCGCAACCCCCGTCGGCCAGGTTGTGACCGATAACCCGACTGGCCAGGCCGGTTGTGCAAGCGGCTATTCGCTGCCCGCAGGTGGCCAGCTCACCTTCGGCCGCGCCGGCACCGGGACTGTCCAGTTCCCGGCCTCCACCCGCAACACGCAGTCCGCCGCCCAGATCGAAGTCGTCAACGCGACCGCCAATAACCAGGTGGCCGCCAGCGTCGACCTCTTCCGCAGCGACGGTAACCGCCTCCTCGGCAGCTACAACGGCTTCATCGTCAACGATGCGCAGCCTGCCACCGATGATGTCGGCACCGACGTCGTTGTTCCGCTCGCGATCAAGCACAGCTCCGGCTTCTATTCCGTCATCGGTGTCCAGAACATCGACGGCACGCCGGCCAACGTGACCATTCGCTACCTCGGCGCGACCGAAGGCGGCACCCCGGTCGACGTCAGCGTCACGCTTCCGTCGGTCGCCAACGCCGGTTTCCACTCGACCTACGACGAGGCCACCGCAAACATCCCCACGGACTTCGTGGGCTATGCTCGCGTGACCTCCACCGCCCGTGTGGCTGCGCTGCTCATCCGCGGCAAGCAGACCTTCCAGCTCAGCGGCATCAACGAGCCGACTTACACCGCCGTCAACGGCGTCCCGCAGGACCAGGCGGCAACGGGCTGGAACCTCCCGCTCATCTTCCGCCGCTTCGCCCAGACGGGTCCCGGCACCATCGGCTTCAACAGCTGGATCCAGGTCCAGGTTGCTGATGGCTCGACGGCAGCTGTCACGCTCCGCTTCGTCGGCGACCCGAACTCGGGCTGCCCGGTCGGTCCGTACACCACGACGGTCAACGTCACTGGCAGCAAGGTGTTCTATATGAACGCCGACAACGATAACGGCTTCCCGGCCGGCGGCTCCCCATCCTGTTTCTGGGGCGGCGCCCAGGTGACCGGTAACAAGCCGCTCATCGTCATCGCCAACGTCTCCAGCGACTCCTACCCGGGTGGCGACAACGAAGGTCTCTACAACGCCTTCGAACAGTAGCAAGCAGCTACCACGCTGAACCAACGAACGGGCCCGCTCACCAGAGCGGGCCCGTTCTGCGTGTACCGTTGCATCGGCGCTACCGCGCTCGGGACCGAGTTATCGGCTGTCGTCCCGACCGAGAGGCAAGCCGGTCCGCCTCGGGTGTCAATAACGCGCGGGACCAAGCGAGCGTGCCCGCGGCAGGTTGCGGCACCCGGTCGCGACACTGGCACTATGGTCTCGCGCGCTGATGTGGTTGACCCAGACCCGCACACTGGTGCCAAGCGCCGCGGAGGCACGTTCCCTGCGTCGGTCGCGTTACTGTCAGTTCCTGACCGGTCGACATGCAATCGCTCCGCCTCGGGTGTCGGTAACGCCGAACGATCAGGCGAGCGTCGCCATGGCAGGTCACGGTACCCGGTCGCAATATTGCCCATACGCCTCTACCCCGGCTTCGTTCCGATGACCTCGACATTCACATACATGAAAAACGCCTCCGGCGAATCCGCCCCGGCGCGCCAGCCAGCGGCGATCGACTCCAGTTCGTCCTTCGTCGCGATGCCATACTCCTGCGCCTGCTCGGCGAGGCTCGACTGGGTCACCCGGTCGGCCCACGAATAGCCCCAGTTACGGATGCTGCCCGGCTCTGTAAAAAGCACGGTCGTCGCGCTCACCTGGAGGTCCGTGAAGCCCGCCTCGCGCAGCCACGAGGGCACCCGGCGGCCCGCATCGCAGTCGGCGCCATTCTTCGCGGCCACGGCGTGGTAGACCTCGAGCCAGCGGGTCAGCTCCGGCACGCGCGGCCACGACTGCATCGTCGCGTAATCCGCGTCACGAATGGCGACGAGCCCACCCGGCCGCAGGACCCGGAATGCCTCCTCGGCAGCCGCCACCGGCCGCGCAAGATGTTGCAGCACCTGGTGGGCGTGGACCACGTCGAAGCTCGCGTCCTCGAAGGCCAGTTCGTAGACCGAGCCGGTAGCGAAGGTCACGTTCGTCAGCCCCGACTCCGCCAGGTGGCCTCTCGCTTGCTCCACAACGGCGGGGACGACGTCGATGCCGTCCACCTGCCCCGGGGCGACCGCACGCGCCAGGCCGGTCGTGATGGTGCCCGGCCCGCAGCCGATATCGAGCAGCCGCATCCCCGGTTGGAGCCGGGGGAGCAGGTAGGCGGCGTCATTCTCGGCCGTGCGCCGGGCGTGCTGCCCGACAACCGAGGCGTGATGCCCGTGGGTGTAGCGATCCGAGGGTGTTTCAGCCATTCTTGAATTCTAGGCCGCGCGGCGGGTAAGCTCCCTGAGTGATTCGGAATGCGATTGATGCCATGTTGTACGCCCTCGAAAACGCCTACCGCGGCGACCGTTTCCACGCCCTCCGCGGCAACCTCGAAGGGCTGACCGAGGCCGAGTGGACGGCGATTCCCGGGAACCACCGCGTCGAAGTCTTCGGCACGGACCCGGAACTTTCGATTGCCGACCTCGTGCTCCACATCGGCGGCGGCCTGCGCATGTACACCAACCACGCGTTCGGCGACCGCTCGATGAAATGGGGCGACTCGACGGGCGCGCCGGCGGACATGGAGGGCATGCTCGCCTGGCTCGATGAATCGCATGCGGCCTTCGTCGCCGGCGTCGAGGCGCTGACGGACGACGCCGAACTCGACGCCCTGCGAGGCGCGCCCTGGGGCAACATGCTCCCGACCCGCCAGCTCATCTCCTACATGACCAACCACCAGGTCTACCATTCCGGCGAAATCAACCGGCAGCGCAGCCTCCTCCGCGGCGCCGAGGGCTGGGTTATCGACCGGTAGCTCCGCTGGCGCGCCGCCCACCCGCACCAGACACTGGAAGCATCCCGATTCGGAGCGCGCCATGCCGTCTCTCGCCTCCCTCGCCTCCCTCTCCCCAGAGCCGAAGGTCAGCATCGTTATCCCGACGCTCAACGAGGAGCGCTACATCGGCGCCCTGCTCGATTCGATCGAGGCCCAGACCTACCCAGCGAGCAA
>JBBSKE010000417.1:0-3592 GCA_038256595.1 Tepidiformales bacterium
ATAGCGCGAGTAGCCGGTCATCCAGGTCTCGAGTGTGTCCTTCGGGTCGAGCGGGCCCTGCTGGGTGCCGGTCTTCACGCCGGTCGGGATTTTCTGGCCGTCGGCCATGAAAGAATCGAGGCGAAGGTCCTGGTTGCTGGTGCCGCAGCCCCAGATAATCCAGCGCGCTTCGCAGTCGATCATGATCGAGTCCATGAGCCAGACGGAGCCGGCATCGACCACCTGGCGGGTCTCGGCGCCGGTGTGCGTGAAGATGACATTGCCGTCCGCGTCGCGCACTTCGAGGATGCGCACCGGGTCGAGTTCGCGCGTGCCGGGCAGGCGAATGTGGCCCTTGGAGAACTTCACGGCCTGGTCGATGGCCGTGTCGTAGTCAGTGCCGGTGTCGTAAGCGGTGGACTTGAAGGTCGAAGGATCGACGTAGGTCGCATAGTGCGGTACGCCCACCATCACGCCCATATTCGCGAGCGTGGCCTCCATGTAGGCCATGTCGATCGCCTTGATATTCGCCCCGCCGGTCGCAATCGAGGGGCCGTAGCTGACCTCTTCGTGGGCGCGAAAGGTGGGGTCGAAGTTCTGCTCGAGGGTCGTGATGCCGAGCTTCTTGGCCATCTCAATGACGTTATCGACGCCCGCCTCGAGGGCCGCGCGGAAAGCAGGCACGTTCTGTGAGCCGCCCATGCCGGACCAGGCCGTAATCAGCCCCTCGCCGGTCTTGCCGTCGCTGCGAGGGTTCGTAATCGTGAACTTCGTGCCCTCGATCGGCAAGGGGCTCGTGTCCCAGAAGACGCTCATCGGGTGGCGCTTCAGTTCGTCCATCCAGGTCAGGTAGACCGCCGGCTTGAACGACGAACCTGGCTGGTTGATCTCGTTGAGCTGGTCGATATCGCCGTTGATGCGCGAATCTTCGAGTTCGTTCGGGTCGCGGTTCGGCGCATAGACGATCACCTGGCCAGTGCCGGGGTCGATCGTCACGATGGCGGCGTTGTAGCACTCGCAACCCGCGGTCAGGCCGCGCGCGAGGAAGTCGTTGATCATGCCGATTGCCTGCTGGGTGAGGTCCCAATCGATGGTGCTCGTCACCTGCCAGCCGGCGCTGTGGACCGATTCTGTGCAGTTCACAGCCCCGGTGATCTTGGGAAGCACGCCCGCTTCGCACATGCGCACGAGCGCCGGTTCGACCTGGTTCTCGATCCAGGACTGCGCTTTCACTTCGTTCGAACTGGAGTAGGTGCGAATGTCCTCGAGCTTCGCCGCTTCGACTTCGGCCGCAGTGGCGCGGCCGTGGACGAGCATGAGGTCGAGCACGTCGAGCTGGCGTTGCTTTGCTGCGCCAGCGACGAGCGTCCGGCCGAGGCCATCGACCACGCAGTTGTCAGAGGCGTCGCGGAGGCAGTTCGTGCGCGGATGGTAGTCCGTCGGCGATTGCGGCAGGCCCGCGAGCAGTGCAGCCTCGCCGAGCGTCAGGTCGCTCGCGTCCTTGCGGAAGAACCCGCGGGATGCCGCCTGGATACCGACATACTGGCCGCCGTAGGGAATCTGGTTGAGGTACCACTCGAGGATCGCCGGCTTCTCGTTGTCGTTGTTGAGTTCGATCGCGTAGACGATCTCGCGCAGTTTGCGATCGACGGAACGCTCGGCGCCATCGGTGCAGAGGGTATCGACATCGCCAATGCTGGGACAGATGTAGACGTTCTTGATCAGCTGCTGCGTGATCGAAGAGCCGCCAGTTCCAGAGCCGAAACTGCCGAGGAAGTAGTTTTCGTAGGCGGCACGGAAGAGTCCCTTGATGTTCACACCGGGGTTCGTCTCGAATGAGTTGTCTTCGGTCGAAATGGTCGCCTGGATGAGGTACGGGGAGATATCTTCGAGTTTTACCGGTTCGAGGAGCTGGGCCTGTGGCGGCGCCTGGAGTTTGCCGAGCAGGACGCCCTGGTCCGGCCCGTTGCGGTCGTAAATCTCGGTCAGGCCGCGCCCGTTCTGCTGCAGTTTGTCCGAAATCGGCACGTAGTCTTTCGCGTAGGACTGGTAGTAGGCGTAGGCGCCGCCGATGCCAAGGACACCGGCGATCGAGCCAAGCGCCCCGAGTCCGAGAATGGTGAGCAGCCACCACGGCATGCCAGACTTCTTCACCTGGCGGCGCGCACGCAAACGGCGAGCATGCAGGACAGCACTCATCGGAACCTCGAACTCTTGGCGGAATATCAGGCAAGCGGGGGTCGGCGGGCCGGATTAACGGACCACCGCGCAGCCTTCCTCATGCGGTTGGCCGGCGTGTCCGCAGCATCGCCGCCCGCATGAGGCCTTGCCACCTCCGCCTCGAATGCTCAGCGTAGGACGCGCCACCACACAGACGTACTACAGAGACCCGCAAGGGATTGAAAAGTCATAACACGCATCACGCCGCAAACGGCGCAGCGGCGGCCGAAGGTAAGCGCCCGGTCAGCGAGTTCGCAGCTTCTGCATATCCTTGTCATTCCCCGCCACAATCCAGGTGTCGCCACTCATCACCCGGTCGGAGAGGTCCGGGTTCATGGTCACCTTGCTTTCGCGAATCCGGGCGATCAGGAACAGCTTGAAGCTGCCGATGAGGTCGAATTCGTTGAGCGAGCGGCCCTGCGCAGCAACTGGCGCCTTGATCTTCGCGATCCCCGACGCTCCATCGAGCGACATGTAGTCATCCACGCCAACGCTGCCGAGGGTGTGCGCGAGCCGGGTGGCCGCCTCCTGCTCGGGGTTCAGGGCGACGTCCGCGCCCGCCAGTTCGAGCGAGCGGCGATGCTGTTCGTCCCGCGCCTTCGCGAGCACGTGCCGGTGGAAGAGCTGGCGCTTGAGCGTGAGCGTCGCCAGTACACTCGCGCCGACATCGTTGCCAATCGCCACGACGACTGAATCGAAACTATCCAGGCCGAGGGTGCGCAGAAACTCGACGTCTGTCGCGTCGCCCTGGGCGGCGAGGGAGACCTCGTCGACGATTGCCCGCACATTCTCCGGGTTCGAATCGACGGCCAGTACCGTCGTGCCGATTCGCACCAGTTCGCGCGCGAGCTGCGTGCCGAAACGGCCCAGCCCAAAAATTGCGACATGCATGATTCGTGTCCTCTCTTTAACCCAACCGGACGCTTTGTTCAGGGAGAGTGTAGACGGTTCGCCCGGTTCGTTGGCGGTTCATAGCGAGCACGAGCAGGAGCGGTCCGAAGCGACCGACAAACATCGATGCCATGAGCACGACGTGGGCCGGGGTGTTGAGGTCCGGCGTGATACCGGTCGACAGTCCGACCGTCGCCAGGGCGGAGACGGCTTCGAAGAACAGGGGCAGGAACGGCTCGCTGGAGAATACGGTTAGCGCGGTCGTCGTGCCGAAGACTACCGCGACGCCGAGGAGGGCGATGGCCAACGCCTGCCGCATCACGAGCGCCGGCAATTCGCGGCGGAATGCAACGATCCGCTCCTCGCCCCGCAGTGTTGCGAGCATGGCAAAGAACAGCAACGCGAATGTTCCCACCTTGATGCCGCCCGCAGTCGAGCCGGCCGCGCCGCCGATAAACATCATGCCGATGGTGAGCATCTGCGACTGGTCCTCCATCTGGCC
>JBBSKE010000418.1:0-3581 GCA_038256595.1 Tepidiformales bacterium
ACGTTGCCTGCGTATGCCACAGCGGAGCGATGCCCGATGCCAGCGTGAGGAGGGATTTCTCCGCGTTGCGATATGCGGTGCGGCGAGCCTCGTCGTTCTGGTTGTACTTGGCGCCGGCGATGAGATCGTCGAGTGCCTTGATGCTGGTGGCCGTCTTGTTGATCGAGCCATTGGTTTCCCAGAGGCCGATGAACCAGTTCTCCGGGTCCGGGTAGTCTTCCTGCCAGCCGCCGGTCACGAGCTGGTATTCGCCGCTGTTGAAGCGGGCAGAACGCGTCTTCGAGTCAACGAATTCGAGTTCCATGTTGATGTTGAGGTGCTTCTTGTATTCGGCCTGCAGGAATGCGCCGAGGTCCTTGTTCACCGCGGTATCGACGAGGAGCATCGTCAGCTTGGGGAAGTCCTTGCCGTCGGCGAAACCTGCCTTGGCGAGGAGTGCCTTCGCGGCGGTGGCATCGAAGCCGAGGATGGAATCGTATTCGCCGCCCTTGAGGCCGTTGCGGGCCGGGGGAACCCAGCTTGTGGTCGGCGTGTTGGCGTTCTTGTTGACGACTTCGTTCAGTGTCTTCCGGTCGGTCGCGCGGGAAAGCGCGAGGCGAACATCCGGGTTGGACATGAGCGTGTCCTTCTGGTTGAACTCAAGGCCGATGGTGCGGGTCGCCGGGTAGGCATGAAGTTCAGCACCGGCTGCGCCGAACTTGAATTCCGTCTTCAGCTTGTCGAGTTCGGCAAGGTTCGCGAGGGTCGCATCGAGTTCGCCAGCGCGGTAGGCGTTGTTCGCAACTGCCGCGTCGTCGATGTAACGAATGACGATTTTCTGTACCTGGGCCTTCTGCGTGCCGACCCAGTTCGGGTTCGGGGAAAGCTCAAGCGCGCTCTTCTCGCTGTACTTCGACGGCATGAACGGGCCGTTGTAGACGTTCTCCATCGGGCCAAGCCACGCCGGATCGTAGATGTTCGTGATCTTGGCGGTCGGCACCGGGAAGGTGGGCCACATGGCGAGGAGGATCGGGAAGGTCGGCTGCGCATCGGTGAGCTTGTACTCAACGGTGGTGTCGTCCACGGCGCGGACGCCGACAGCCTTGCGGAGGGTGTCAATTTCGGCGGCAGTCTTGTCCTTGTTGGCCGCGGCATAGGCTGCGTCGCAACCCACGATGGCCGTCAGGATGTACTGGTACTCACCGGCGACCGCGAAGTCACAGGTGCGCTGAACGCCAGCGACAAAGTCTTTTGCCGTGAGCGGCGAGCCGTCGGACCACTTGAGGTCCTTCTTGAGCTTGACCGTGTAGGTCTTGCCATCAGAAGAAACGCTCGGGGCGCCATCGGCCATGCTCGGGATCGGCTTCGACTCGAGGTCGAATTCGTAGGCGCCGCGCCAGACCATGAAGAAGTGGGTGATGTCCTGGGCGAAGTTCGCGTAGTGCGGGTCCCAGCTCTGGAACTGCGTGCCACGGATCGTGATTGTGCCACTGGCTGCAGCGGACGTTGTTGCTACGGGCGAGCCTGTAGTAGAGCCGCCTGCGGTAGTCGCTGCGGGGGCAGTGGTGCCGCCGCTCGGGACAGCGGTTGCTGCCTCTTCATCGTCGTCGCCACCGCAGGCAACGGCGATCGCCATAACGGCGAACACTGTGAGGACGGCGAATAGCGTCCTCCACCGGGAATTGATCATCTGGTTGGATCCCTCCTCTTGTTCGATTAACCGGAAGGTAAGTTTCTCGCGTCGTTGGCTAAAGTCAATCAAACTTTACCTACCTTGGCCGGACTTCGTGTTTCGTTTATGGAAATCCTTTCATCCGGATGCGAAAATGTAACGAATTTGCGAGTTCTCGACCCGCAGCTTCGCCACGCCGGCCTATCAACAGCTACGGCGCGCCTACCCTCGCGGATTCGCGGGAAGTTCACATGTGCTGAAACGTAACGAATCGGAGCGCGACTACGGCTACTGACAGAGCCGGCAGCGGCCATACAGCTCCACGCTGTGGCCATCGAGGGTGAATCCCTCCGCTTCCGCGTTCTCGCGGATGAGCGCATCGATCCCCGGGTCCGAAAATTCGCTCACCTGCCCACACTGGCGGCAAACGAGGTGGTGGTGGTGGTCGCCCTGCGAAAGCTGGTAGCGAACGCTGCCATCTTCGAGCGGCACCCGGCAGAGCACCGAAAGGTCCTGCAGGAGGCGAATCGTGCGGAAGACGGTCGCCCGGCCGACTCCGGGAAGCACATCGCAGAGCTCTTCGACCGTGAACGGTGCCTCCGTCGAATCAATCGCATCCAGGACGGCGCGGCGGGGCGCGGTGAGGCGATGCCCCTGCTCTTCCATCCGGTTTACGGTCGCTGTTGCGCTGCTCATTCGGTTCGATCGTATGGAGCGGCGGCAGGCACGTCAACGAAACCGCGTGTGCGTTCAAATGGTCAGCCATCGAACCGCCCGATAGAGTGCCGGGAGACACACCCGGAGCACCCACCATGGCCAGCAGCATCGAAGCAGACAGTTCGGACCTCGACGAGCGAATCCGCGACCTTCGCGCCCGGACGACCGCGATCATGGAGTCCCATATCTACCCGGCGGAGGCGACGTTCGCCCGGCTCGGCGCTCGCAGCGAGGGCGCCCGCGAACTGATGGGCGAACTCCAGGGCCACGTCAAAGCGGCCGGGCTCTGGGCGCCGCACCTCGGCGCCGAGGCGGGCGGCCTCGGCATCGGCTTCATGCCCTACGCCTATCTCTGCGAGATTATCGGGCGTAGCCTCATCGCTCCTGAGGCGTTCAACACGCAGGCGCCCGATGCCGGCAACATGGAGATCCTCTGGCAATTCGGCACGCCGGAGCAGCACTCGCGCTTTCTCGCTCCCCTCGTCCGCGGCGATGTCCGCTCCTGCTATTCGATGACCGAACCGGAGAATTCGGGCTCCGACCCGACAAACCTCCAGTCGCGCGCCGTTCGCGATGGCGACGAGTGGGTGATCAACGGGCACAAGTGGTTCACGACGGGCGGCGAAGATGCGGAGTTCGCAATCGTCATGATCGCAACCGAACTCGGAAAGCCGCCGCACAGCCGCATGACCCAGATAATCGTCCCTGTCGATACTCCCGGTTTCAGGATCGTCCGCGCCATCGGCGTGATGGGCGACACCGACGGCTCCCACTGCGAGATTGTCTACGACAACGTCCGTGTGCCCCTCACCTACACGCTCGGCGAGCCCGGCAGCGGCTTTCGCATCGCCCAGAAGCGGCTCGGCCCCGGGCGAATCCACCACTGCATGCGCTGGCTTGGGCAGATGCAGCGCGCATTCGACCTCATGGTCCGCTACGCCATGACCCGCGAGGCCTACGGCAGCACCCTCGCCGATAAGCAGACGGTGCAGAACTGGATCGCCGACAGCTACATGGAGATCCAGGCCGCGCGCCTCCTGACGCTCGATGCCGCACGCAAGATCGATGCCGGCGACGAGGCCCGCGTCGATATCTCGGCAATCAAGGTTTTCGGCGCGAAGGTGCTGCACGACGTCATCGACCGGGCCATCCAGGTCCATGGTGCTCGCGGCGTCTCCGAAGACACGCCGCTGGCCGGGATGTACCGCAACGC
>JBBSKE010000419.1:0-3576 GCA_038256595.1 Tepidiformales bacterium
CGTGCGAGCAGTTGCCGCGGCCTTCGCGGTGACGAGCGGCCTCTAGCCTTTGAACTTCTCGGGGAACTTCTGGACGGTCGCTTCGGTCAGCGGGTCGGCGAAGTGGGACATGTGGCCGGCGGCTTCGCGCTGGAGGACGAACGCCTTCGCATCGTCGCCAGCGGCCTGGGCATCGATGACGGCCGTGAGGCTGCCGACGTGCCCGCCGACGATCTCCACGAGCGTCGCCTTGGGCAGGCCGTTCGCCGCATGGAACAGCGTGGCGAGTTCTTCGGCGTAAACCGCGAGGTCGGCTTCGGCTTTCGCCATTTTCGCTTCGTCGCCGGCCGCTGCGCCGTTCGTGTAGTCGACGAAGAAGCCGATGTGGCGGCGCCAGCCGGGGAGGAACGCTTCCTCGGCAGCGGGTCCGTAGGCGGAACCGATCAGCTTCGCGATATCGACACTGTTCGCATCGAGGGCGGCGGCCGCAGCCGCAAACTCATCGGTCCGGCCATCGAGGGCAGCTCCGGTGGCTGCCGAGGCGAGGTTTACATGTTCCTGGAGGATGGCGTTGAGCGAAGAGCGCAGTTCGGCTGCCGGTGTGCTCGACGTGACGCTGGCCGGCTCGGGCGACGAGTCCGAACCACAGGCGGCGAAGGCCCCGGCAGAGGTGAGCGCGAGTGCTCCGATGACAGCGGCGGCGCGCAGCGTGTGACGGTTCAAAATCGGTCCTTTCGTGATGAGGCGGTTGCTCAGGCGGCGCGCGGTTGCGCCAGGGGTGGACTGATGGCGAGGACCGCGAAGAGCGCATCCACACAGCCAGGATCGAAGTGCGTGCCGGAATCGCGGCGGAAGAGCGCGACCGCCTCCTCCACCGGCCAGGCGGGTTTGTAGGCGCGCGCCCAGGTGAGCGCATCCCAGACATCGGCGACGGCGACGATTCGCGCTTCGAGCGGTATGGCTTCGCCCTTGAGCCCGTCGGGGTAACCAGAGCCATCGACTTTTTCGTGATGCGAGCGAATAATCTCGGCGGCCTCGACGAGCTGCGGGCAGCGGCGGGCGATATTCCAACCGCGCACCGTGTGCGCCTTCATGATGGTGAACTCGTCGTTCGTCAGCTTTCCCGGCTTGCGCAGGATGCTGTTCGGCACGCCGATTTTGCCGAGGTCGTGGAGGCGGCCACCCCAGCGGAGGACGGCCATTCGCTGTGCCGGGAGGCCCATGTGCAGGCCAATGGCGACTGATAGTTCGCCGACGCGCTCAAGGTGGCCGGCGGTCTCGCCATCTTTGCCGGCGACGGCGGCGGCGAGGGCCGTAAGCGCCTGGGGGTCACCGGCACGCAGCCCGCGAATCTGCTGGCGGAGGAAGAGCCCTTCGACGAGCGCGCCGAGGTCTCCGGTGCTGCGGTACTGGTGCAGGAGCGCGAGCACGGGCGCGAGGAACCCGGCGAGCATGCAGACGTGGTAGGTCCACCAGGAGAGTTGCCAGCGGTGGCCCAGGATCATCATGAGCTGCGCTTCGACGAGGAAAAGCACGCCGAGGGCCATCGTTCCCTGCAGGGGCAGAAGGGCGTAGCGGTAGGCCTGGTAGTAGCGCAGGGCCGCGAAGCCGAGGCACGCCCAGGCGACCGTGCCGATCCCCCAGCTCACCAGCGGGTTCTCCATCGGCAGCCACGAAATCAGCTGCGGGAAGGCCAGGGCGGTAGCGACATGCGTCGCCAGCACGAGGAAGATTGCTGCCATCAGGAGGCGGTAGTGGTCGACCACGAATGCTGCGACCCGGGGGCGAAGGTCGACGACGGAAAGGGCAAGGAAGATGGCGCCGAAAAGGAGACTCAAGCGCGCGGAGTAACCAACTACCTTGAGCCGGAGTTCCCTCGTCGTTGGCGGAGCTGCGTCCGTTGCGGGATTGGGCGCGATTGTGCCAGCGGTGGTCGAAGTGTGCGTGGTGTGATCGACGTCTGCGGCGGCCTTGCCCGAGCCATAGGCGGCGAAGGGGTCCGAAGAGTGCCCGCCGTGGCCGCCAAACCAGGGCGACGTCCCAGCCCCGTGGGCGAGGAAGATGGTCGCCATCGCGACGAACGCCATCGCGAGGAAGAAGGTTCGCGAGTCCGGCAGCGTGCGCGCCGCCCAGATGACCGCGAGGGCGAGCACGAGCGAAATCGCCGCCGCCGCCGAGACAACGTAGAAGTGCGACGAGCCGCTTCCGTACGCAAGATCCCATTGCTGGTTGCGCATCACGACCGCGAAAAACACGAGCGGCACGAGCACCGCGATAGCGGCAGCGACGTGCCGGCCGGAGCTGGCGCTCAAGCCATGCGCAGCCCGTGAATGTGTCGGCGTAAGTTCCATACATTGGACTATCGTCACGTCGCGGGATTCATTAACAGATGACGACGATTCGGACACGAGATTCGCGAATAACCGGCACGTTCGTTCGAACGTGGCGGCATTTCGCGGTACGATTCTGGCGTGATACCGCGCTACTCCCGACCCGAAATGGCTGCCCTCTGGACTGACGAAGCAAAGTTCTCGCGCTGGCTTGATGTTGAAGTCGCCGCCTGCGAGGCCTGGGCCGAACTCGGCCAGATTCCCGCGGAAGCGGCCGCAAAGATCCGCCAGAACGCCTCCTTCAAAATCGAAGAGATCAACGAATATATGGCGATAACGCACCACGACGTGACCGCCTTTCTGCGCTCGGTGACGAATTCGCTCGGCGAGGAAGGCCGCTACGTCCACTTCGGGCTGACCAGCTCGGACGTCTGGGACACGGCGACCGGCCTGCAGCTGCGCGACGCCTGCGACCTCCTGCTCGCCGGCGTCGATCGCCTCTCAGCCGTGCTTGAACGGCAGTGTGTCGCCCACAAGGACACGCTCTGCACTGGCCGCACCCACGGTGTCCACGCCGAACCGACGACCTTCGGGCTCAAGCTCGCCGTCTGGGTCGATGAGATGCGCCGCAACCGTGAACGCCTCGTCGCTGCCCGCGCGGCAATCAATGTGGGCGCGCTCAGCGGCACCGTCGGCACACATGCCTCGGTCCCCCCGGCGCTCGAAGAGATCGTCTGCGCGAAGCTGAATCTCGGGATCGAGGCGGCCTCGACGCAGATCATCCAGCGCGACCGTCACGCTCATTTCGTGACCACGCTCGCGCTCATCGGCGCCAGCCTCGAAAAGTTCGCTACCGAAATCCGCGCGCTCCAGAAGACCGAAGTGCGCGAAGTCGAAGAGCCATTCGACGCCGGCCAGACCGGCTCCAGCGCGATGCCGCACAAGCGCAACCCGGAGAAGGCCGAGCGCGTCACCGGCCTCGCGCGCGTGCTCCGCGGCTATGCAGTCACCTCGCTCGAAAACGTGGCGCTCTGGCACGAGCGGGACATCAGCCACTCCTCGACCGAGCGCATCATCTTCCCCGACGCCTGCCTCGTGCTCGACTACATGCTGGACATGTTCACGGGCATCATGGACCGCCTCGTGGTGTTCCCCGAGCACATGCGCGAGAACCTCGGACGTTCCTACGGACTCGTGTTCTCGCAGCGGGTGCTGCTGGCGCTCATCGAAACGGGCATGTCGCGCGGCGATGCCTATGCCATCGTCC
>JBBSKE010000420.1:0-3571 GCA_038256595.1 Tepidiformales bacterium
CGCCAAAGTTGCGGTCGATGTAGAGCATCACCAGCGCGGAGGCCAGGACTGGCGTCGCGAGCAGCTGGAGGATGGAGGTAGCCATGATGGTCCAGGTGAAAATCGGCATGCGGAAGAGCGACATGCCTGGCGCGCGCATCCGGAAGATGGTCACCAGGAAGTTCGCGGCGCCGATAGTGGAAGAAACACCGAGGATGATGACGGCGATGATCCATAGGTCCATGCCGGTGCCCATTGTCCGGGCCAGCGGGCTGTAGGAGGTCCAGCCGGCTGCGGCGGTGCCGCCGTCCACAAAGAAGCTTGCGAAAATCAGGATGCCGGCCGGCGGTAGCAGCCAGAACGAGAGGGCGTTGATGCGTGGGAACGCCATGTCGATCGCGCCAATCTGGAGCGGAACGATGTAGTTACCGAACGCCGCCCAGACCGGGATGATGAACAGGAAGAGCATCGCCGAAGCGTGCATCGTGAAAATCTGGTTGTAGGCCGAGTTGCTGACGAACGTGCTGTCGGCAACGGCGAGCTGTGTGCGCACGAGGAGCGCGAGCACGCCGCCCACGGCGAAGAAGAACATCGTGAAATAGAAATACAGGATGCCCAGCTTCTTGTGGTCGACCGTAGTCAGCCATTCCAGGATCCACGGGCGGTCGTACCCGGATTTGTGTGGGACTGCAATCGATGCCATGTGCCCTCCTCTGGCCCATCAGATGGGCCCCTCCGCTTTCAAATCGCCAACAGCGGGCCGTCTCGGCCCGCCGTTCGTCAGGGTACTCTTGCGGCTGCTTCCGGTGCTGCCGCGATCTCTTGCTCTGCCACCCAGGCGTCGAATTCCGCACGCTCAACGACTCGCAACTCGAAGCGCATGAGGGCGTGGTTCAAGCCGCAAAGCTCTGCGCACTGGGCCTCGAACGTGCCGGTGGTGTGTGCGGTCACGACAAAGTCGTTATCGCGCCCGGGGATGACGTCGAGCTTGTAGAGGAAGTTGCGCACGTAGAACGAGTGAATCACGTCGTTTGCGCGTAGTTCGAAGTGGACCGGCTCGCCGACCGGGATGACGAGCACGGGCTCGTCCTCGGCGGTTCCGATGATCGAAATTTCGCCAGCCTCGGGTGAACCGGTAGCCTGGCCAAGGTCGGCGGTGTTGTAAACGAACTCCCACGAGTACTGGAAGGCGTTGACCCGGATCGTGAGGTCTTCCTCTTCGGCCTTGTTCTCCACACGTACGAGCACGATGAAGGAAAAGACGAAGAGCACGACCACGATGACGATCGGAATGCCCGTCCAGATGATTTCGAGGAGGTTGTTCCCCTCGATCTGGGGCGGCAGGTCGTTGCTGCGCTTCTTGTAGCGAATCAGCATGATGACGAGCGCACCCTCGACCACGAGGAAGACCAGTGCGGCCATCGCCACGACGAGCAGATAGAGCTTCCGCATCTCGTCGGCTTCGTTGGTGATCGCTGTTGGTTGCGACCAGTCCGCAGAGGCGGTGCCTATGGTGAGAAGAGCGAGTAGCGCCGGAACGGCGGCTACGGCTATGAGTTTCTTTGCCGGCAGATTCGCCAGGTGACGCATACCCGAGTTGTCCCCCCTTGCTACCCCTTCCCTGCCTCTCCGCACCGCCGCGAAGGGCAGCGAACACGAGGGCAGGCGAAACCGCGAATTCCGGTTGTGAACGAATTCGCAAGCCATTTATAGACCCGCCCCCCATGGCAGTCAAGGAACGGAAAAGCCGCTTCGGTAAGGTTCGATTCGCCGATAAACGGCGCGCTGGATGTCTCCGCCGCCGCCGTGTGCGACACTGTGGCCCAGCGGAGCCAGCCATTGCCGAATTTGCCTCGATTTCGCCGCTCTCGCCTCGCGCCTCTCGCCGGCGCCATCCTCGCCTTCCTCCCCGGCGCCGCTCTCGCCCACGGAGAGATACAGGGTGAACCGTCATTTTCGACGCTGTTTACGGCATGGTCCTTCGATCCATTTGTGATTATTGGGTTGGCCACCATCGGCTGGGTCTACTGGATGGGTGTCCAGCGGGTGAATCGCCTGCACCCGGCCTCACCCTTCCCGCGGCGACACATCACCTGGTTCTATGTTGGCCTTGGCTCGATGGCTCTCGCGCTGCTGTCACCCCTCGCGGGCTATGACACGACACTGTTTTCGGTCCATATGGTGCAGCACATCGTCATCACTTTTCTTGCCGCGCCACTGCTGCTGGTCGGCCGGCCGGTCACTCTCGCACTCCGGGCGGCCACGCCGAAGCTGCGCAAAGAGACGCTTATCCCTCTCCTGCACAGCCGCGTTTTCCGCGCGCTGACCTATCCGCTGCTCGGCTGGGTGTTCTTCGCCCTCACGATGTGGGCGAGCCACTTTTCGCCGCTCTTCAACCATGCGCTCGAAAACGTCTGGGCCCACCGCTTCGAACACGCCTGGTACCTTTCGGCCGCACTCCTCTTCTGGTGGCCGATTGTCGGCGACGTCGGACCCTGGCGGATGAGCCATCCGCTCAAGGCCGTCTACCTGTTCGTCGCTATGCCCCAGAACGCGTTCGTTGGCAACGCAATCTACTCCTCGACCTCAGTGATCTATTCGCACTACGAGACGATTGGACGAACCTGGGGGCCGTCCCCCCTCGGCGACCAGGAGATGGCCGGCGTCCTCATGTGGGTCGTCGGCGACCTGCTCTTCCTCGGGGCGCTCTGTTTCGTCGCTTATGGCTGGATGAAGCACGAGGAATTTTCGACGAAGCGGAACGACCGCCAGCTCGCCCGGGAGCGCGAAATGGCGCGCGCTGCCGAATCCCAACCCGGTCAACTCGCGATCGACTGACGAGCGAGCGGCGTTTCCTGCCGCTTCTGGCGTGTCTCTTAGGAGAGGCGAACGAGGATTCGGCCGCGAATCTGGCCGGCGCGGATCTTTTCGAGCAGGGGCGCGAGGTCGTCGAGTTCGGTCTCGATGGCGATCGAATCGAGCAGCCCCTTCGGCTTGAGGTCCGTCGCGCAGCGCTGCCAGATGCGCTCGCGCTCCTCCGTGCCGACCATCACCGAGTCGATGCCGAGCAGGTTCACGCCACGAAGGATGAACGGGAAGACGGTCGTTGCCACCGCGCCGCCGCCGGTCAGCCCGGAGAGTGCCACCACGCCGCCGCGCTTCATGGTTCGAAGAAGATAAGCCGTGGTCGCGCCGCCAACCGGATCGACCGCCGCTGCCCAGCGCTCCGACTCCATCGGGCGCGTGCTCTCTGCGCTGACATCCTCACGCGAGAGGATTTCGGTCGCCCCGAGGCCGCGGAGGTAGTCGTGTTCGCTCGCCTTACCCGTGCTCGCCGCGACCGTGTAGCCGAGCCCCGCGAGCATCGAAACGGCCGTCGAACCCACGCCGCCGGTCGAACCGGAGACCATGACTGGCCCGCGCTCGGGCGTGATGCCCCACTTCTGGATCGCCTCGACGGATTGTGCCGCCGTGAAGCCGGCGGTCCCGAGGGCCATCGATTCTTTCGCGCTCAGGCCCGCGGGGAGCTTGCAGACCCACGCTGCCGGGAGGCGCGCCAGTTGCGCGAATCCGCCCGGATGCGCCACGCCGA
>JBBSKE010000421.1:0-3555 GCA_038256595.1 Tepidiformales bacterium
CCTCGTCGAGCGCGTCGAAGCCCGCGTCTACGAGGACTTCAAGCTCGTCGCCCCGGAAGAGGTCGACTTCGTCGATGTCTCGCCGAAGCAGATGGTCTCGGTCGCGACCGCGCTCATCCCGTTCCTCGAACACGACGACGCAAACCGCGCACTCATGGGCGCGAACATGCAGCGCCAGGCAGTGCCGCTGGTCCGGCCGGAGGTCCCCCTCGTGGGCACCGGCATGGAACGCCGCACCGCTGTCGACAGCGGCCACGTGGTGGAAGCTGCCGGCCCCGGCGAAGTGGTCGAGTCGAGCGGCACGAAGATCATCGTGAAGTACGACGACCCGGACCTCGGCACGGTGAGCTACCCGCTCATCAAGTTCACCCGTTCGAACCAGGGCACCTGTCTCAATCAACGCGCCCTCGTCGTTCGGGGCGAACGAGTCGAAAAGGAGCAGCCGCTCCTCGATAGCTCCAGCACCCAGTTCGGCCAGCTCGCGCTCGGCCAGAACGTGCTTTGCGCGTTCATGAGCTGGGAGGGCTACAACTTCGAAGACGCAATTATCATTTCGAAGAACCTGACCCGCGAGGACAAGTTCACCTCGATTCACATCGAGAAGCACGAAGTGGAAGCGCGCGATACGAAGCTCGGCCCCGAAGAGATCACCCGCGACATCCCGAACGTCGGCGAAGAGAGCCTCGCCGACCTCGATGAAGATGGCATCATTCGCATCGGCGCCGAGGTTCGCGAAGGCGACATCCTCGTGGGCAAGATCACGCCGAAGGGCGAGACCGAACTCACCGCCGAGGAGAAGCTGCTGCGCGCCATCTTTGGCGAAAAGGCCCGCGAAGTGAAGGACACGAGCCTTCGTGTTCCCCACGGCGAAAAGGGCAAAGTCATCGACGTGAAGGTCTTCAGCCGCGAAGACCACGAGTCGCTCCCGGCGGGCGTGAACAAGCTCGTTCGCGTCTCCATCGCCCAGCGCCGCAAGCTGAGCGAAGGCGACAAGATGGCTGGCCGCCATGGCAACAAGGGCGTCATCAGCCGGATTCTTCCGCGCGAAGACATGCCCTACCTGCCCGACGGCAGCACGATCGACATTATTCTCAACCCGATTGGCGTGCCTTCCCGCATGAACATCGGCCAGGTGCTCGAAACCCACCTCGGTTGGGCCGCCAACGCGCTCGGTTTCCGCGCCGTCACCCCGGTCTTCGATGGTGCGAGCGATGTCTCGATCGACGACGCCCTCGCCCGCGCATGGATGGCCCAGGAATCTGGCGCCGTCTACTACGTGGACCCGCGCGACCGTGGTTTCGATATCGACATCGTCTGCGCGTGGCTCACCGCCCACGGCTACGACCCGGACCCGATTTTCATCAACCCGCAGGATGGCGAAGCCAAGCGCGCGTGCATGGAGATCTGGCTCGAAGAGGCTGTGGCCGCCGAACGCACCACGCCGTTCACGCGTGGCGTCGCCTTCGAAGAGCTCGAGGTAAAGGCGAACGAAGTCTACAAGGAACATCGCATTCCGCCGCCGCTCTTCGGCAAGACGCAGCTCTACGATGGCCGCACCGGCGAACCGTTCGATGCACCCGTCACCGTGGGCTACATCTACATGCTCAAGCTCATCCACCTTGTCGAGGACAAGATTCACGCCCGAAGCACCGGCCCCTACAGCCTCATCACCCAGCAGCCGCTCGGTGGTAAGGCGCAGTTCGGTGGCCAGCGCTTCGGCGAAATGGAAGTGTGGGCGCTCGAAGCGTATGGCGCCGCCCATATCCTCCAGGAACTCCTCACCGTGAAGTCGGACGACGTTGTCGGCCGCGTCAAGACGTACGAAGCCATTGTTAAGGGCGAAGACGTGCTCGAGCCGGGTGTCCCCGAATCGTTCAAGGTCCTCGTCAAGGAACTCCAGAGCCTCGGCCTCTCGGTCGAGGTATCGAATGATGAAAGCGGGCCGATCTCGTTTGCCGAGGATTCGATGAACGATCTGCCGCAGCTGGACATCAATCTCGGCGGTTTTGAGCGGGAGGATGTTTTTAATGCTCGAAGTTAACGACTTCAACCAGGTCCGCATTTCCCTGGCCAGCCCGGAACAGATTCGTTCCTGGTCCTATGGCGAAGTGACGAAGCCTGAGACGATCAACTACCGCACGCTCAAGCCCGAGAAGGACGGACTCTTCTGCGAGAAGATTTTCGGCCCCACGAAGGACTTCGAGTGCTACTGCGGCAAATACAAGCGCGTCCGCTACAAGGGCATCACCTGCGACAAGTGCGGCGTCGAAGTCGCGCGCGAAAAGGTGCGCCGCGAGCGCATGGGCCACATCGAACTCGCCAGCCCGGTGAGCCACATCTGGTTCGTGAAGGGCACGCCGAGCAAGCTCGGCCTCCTGCTCGATATCTCGCCGCGCAACCTCGAACGCGTTCTCTACTTCGCCCAGTACATGATCACCGAGGTCGACGAAGCGGGCAAAACCTTCGAGATCAACAAGCTGCGCGAAGATATGGCCCGCTCGACGGACGAGCGCACGGCCGACATTCGCCCGCGCCGCGAAAAGCTCGAAGCTGAGCTGGAAGTTGCCAATCAGCAGCTCCAGGCGAAGGTGCTTGAGCGCGTTCGCCGCATCGAGGCCGAGCGCAAGCTCTCCCGCGATGCCCTCGAAGCCGCTGTCCTGCGCAGCGTCGAGCAGGCCGAAGGCTCGCTCGGCACGCCGCTCGAAGCGAACATCGAGATCCTCGGCGACGTCCTCCTCGCCGCCGGCGCGAAGGTGACCAAGGCCCAGATCACGAAGGTCGACCGCGAAGGTCACAAGAAGCTGATCGCTTTCGACAAAGAGACCGAGAAGCTGAAGGAAGCCGAGGCCCTGGTCGCGGATTCCGCGCTCGATGACGCCAAGGCCGGCCTGAACGATGAACTCCATCCCCTCCAGGAGCGCGAGAAGCAGATTCGTGCGGAGCTTGAAGAGCAGTTCAAGGAGCGCATGCGCGACCTCGAAGAGCTCGCCGACCCGATTCGCGACGATCGCATCGTCCTTCTCACGGAAAACCGTCACCGCGAACTCGAAGACATGTTCGGCCACATCTTCAAGGCCGCCATGGGCGCCGAGGCGGTCCTCGCCGTCCTCCAGCGCGTCAACCTCGATGAGATGCGGACGAAGCTGAAGAGCGAGATCCTCACGGCGAGCGGCCAGCGCCGCAAGAAGGCCACCAAGCGCCTGAACGTCGTCGAGGACCTCAAGAATTCCGGCAACAAGCCCGATTGGATGATCTTCCAGGTCCTCCCGGTGCTCCCGCCGAGCCTGCGCCCGATGGTCCAGCTCGATGGTGGCCGTTTCGCTACCAGCGACCTGAACGACCTCTACCGCCGCGTCATCAACCGCAACAACCGCCTCAAGCGGCTGCTGGAGCTCGGCGCCCCGGAAATCATCATCCGCAACGAGAAGCGCATGCTGCAGGAGGCCGTCGATAGCCTTATCGACAACGGCCGCCGCGGTCGTGCGGTCAGCGGCAGTGGCAACCACAAGCTCAAGAGCCTGAGCGACATGCTCAAGGGCAAGCAGGGTCGCTTCC
>JBBSKE010000422.1:0-3540 GCA_038256595.1 Tepidiformales bacterium
AGGAAGATGTGCGGGTTCATGAGCAGGTTCGTATCGAGCAGCGGGGAGACTTCGACGTTCCCGATCTTCACGGTCAGCATGCGGCCACCATCCTTCGCGGCCGAATTCCCGGCCATCGCGGGATTCTACGAAGTTTCGCGTTGCTGGATAGCCGCACGCGCGATTCTCGTCGTTCTGGCACTGCTAAAGCGCCTGGAAGACGCGTTTCCCATCGACTCGCACGATTTTTCCCACGCCAGGGGCCGCCCAGTGACCCGCGAACCACGTCCGGCCGTCCGCGGCGCACTCCTCGACCAGTTTCGCGCGCGTGATCGCCGCAAGTTCGGGGTCCACGTCCACTGGAGGCGACCAATCCGGGTGTTCGAGTTGCGCCGGGTTGTGGCTGGCGTCGCCGACGATGATCGCGCGTTCGCCGGCCGAGGCGATGCCGATCGCGACGTGGCCGGGGGTGTGCCCGGGCGTCGGGACGAACACCAGGTTCTCGTCGATCGCCTGCTCGCTCGACTGGAAGACGACTCGGCCGCTGCCGGCGAGTGGCGCGACGCACTCCATAAGGTGCGGATTCGCCGTAAGGAGCTGCGGTGTCATCCAGTAGTTCCATTCGACCTGCTGGATGTAGTGTTTCGCCTTCGGAAAGAAGAACCGGAGGTCGCCGTTCGCATCCGTATAGGTGTTCCAACCGACGTGGTCGATGTGCAAGTGGGTATGGACGACGATGTCGATCTCCGCAGGCGAAATGCCGGCTGCTGCGAGCGACTTATCGAGGCCGCCGGAAGGCATTCCTGGACGTGGCCGGCTACCGATGCCCGAATCGACGAGGACGTTCTTGCCCTCCGACCGTATGAGGAACGACGTCATCCGCATCGGGATCAGGCCATTGCTGTCCAGGGTGGCGCCGTTCTCGGCGAGGAATTGTTCCAGGTTGCCGGCGAACAGGAAGGCCGGCGGCGCGGCCATGTGCGTGTCCACGACCTGCGTAATCTCGACATTGCCAATCTTCACGGTCTGCATTGTGACGATGGTCCCTTCGCGGCCGAGGCTGCGGCCTCCGGGGATTCTATGGGCATGCGCTGCGGCATTACTCACCCGGATGGGGGAGAACCACGCCTCTAAACGAGCGGCCAGGGGTAGTGGCGATGCGGCCCGGGCATGGGGAACTTGCCGGAGCTAAGCAGCTTCTGGATGCGCCGCACGGTGGCCGCCATTTCGCCGGCGTCGATGAGGCTGCGCAATGGTTCGGCGTCGCCACCTTCGCCGGTCAGCGTCTCGGCCAGTTTTTCGATGTCCGCGAGCCATTCGGCTGGGATCGGCTCGTCCGCCCAGTCCCAGATGACGGTGCGCATCTTGTAATCGACGTGGAAGGTGAGCCCGTGGTCGATGCCCCAGACGGTGCCCTTTTCGTCGAGGAGGCAGTGGCCACCCTTGCGGTCCGCGTTGTTCGCGACATAATCGAAGACGGCCATACGCTTCAGTTGCGGCACGAGTTCGGGCTTTTCGCGCTGTTCGAAGAAGTGGCATGCCTGGTCGTGGGTGACAAAGAGCTGGAGCGAGCCGGGGCCGTTCGGGCCATCGCGCAGGACGGTCGGCGGGATGAATTGCCAGCCGAGCAGCTGCGAAAGCTGGTAGGCCGCGACTTCGCGCCGATAGAGGCCATCGGGGAAATCGTAGAGCGGGCTCTCGCCGGAAAGCGGCTTGTAGACGGCGGCGAACTGCTGGCCTTCGGGTGCAGGCATCTGGGCGAGATACACGTAGTTCGACGACCAGTAAATCGCCCGGCAGTCCTCGAATGTACTGCGCAGGAGCAAGTCTTCGGCGGCGGCGAATTCGGGGTCCGCGCTCATGGGCAAGAGGGTAACACGTGCCCGGCGCCGTCGCGCCCGGGAGCGGCTCACCCGGTTATCCTCGCGGCAAGTTCGGCGTCGCGGGCGCCGGTTGTGCCGGCATGGGCGCCGGCGAACCACCACCCAATGCCACGACTATGAGCGCAATCTGCCATGACCATCATCGTAGCAGGCGGCCGAACCTCCCGGTCACACTCACCGCTGGCGCGCGCCTATTCCGAAACGTAAACTTTGCCTCCTACCGCTCACCTTCACCGTGCCCCCGCGGGTGAGATTCGACCAACACGTTCTCGGAGAGGGATTGTCAATGGAAACCGATAAGCTCGAAATGATCGCCAATCAGATGATGGCGCGCCCGGGTGGGATTCTCGCGGCCGATGAATCGCCCAGCACGATGGGCAAGCGCCTCGAAACCATCGGCATGGACAACACCATCGAGAACCGCAAGGCGTGGCGAAACGTGATGTTCGGCGCCCCACTCCTGCCCTATGTGAACGCCGTCATCCTCCCCGAAGAGATTCTCCAGGACGCCGACCTCGTCGGGATGCTGACGAAGCAAGGCGTGCTCGCCGGCGTGAAAGTCGATGGCGGCCTCGCGAAATATGACGGCTCGGACGTCGAAGAAGTGACGCTCGGGCTCGACGGCCTCGATGCCCGCCTCGCCAGCTACGTGACCCTCGGCGCGACCTTCACCAAGTTCCGCTCCTTCCTTCATATCGACACCGCCCGCGGCTTCCCGAGCGACGGCAACATCCGCGAGAACGCGAAAATCCAGGCTGCGTTCGCGCTCGCGACCCAGCGCGCCGGGCTCGTGCCGATGGTCGAGCCGGAAGTCGATATGGTCGGCACCCACTCGATCGACGACTGCGAGCGCGTGACCCGTATCGTCCTCAAGGCCGTGTTCGAAGAGCTTGAGGACGCCGGGGTGTACTACCCGGGCATGATCCTCAAGCCGAACATGATCCTCAGTGGCAAGCAGGCCGAGAATCGCGCCCATACGGCAGCAGTCGCTGGCCGCACCGTGACCGTGCTTTCCGAACTCGTGCCGTCGTCGGTAGCCGGGATCGCCTTCCTCTCCGGGGGCCAGGCGGACGCCGAGGCGTACGCGAACCTCAACGACATCAACAAGCAGGCCGACGAAAAAGGCGAAACCGCTCGCCGCTTCACGTTCTCCTTCGGCCGCGCCGCCCAGGATTCCGCCCGCAAGGTCTGGAATGGCGATTCGGCGAACCTCGAAGTCGCCCGCACCGCGTTCGTTCGCGGCCTCAAAGAGATGAGCGACGCCAGCGTCGGCAAGCTCGCCTGATTCGTGGGACGACTTGCTGGCCGCGCAACGCTCATCACCGCCGTGGGTGACGCCCCGGGCGATTCGCTCGTCCGGGTGCTCGCTGGCGAAGGTGCGCTGATCGCGGCCAACCATATCCGCCCGGAGGTCGCCGAGCGCTCGGCGGCCATCGCCGTCGAAGCTGGCTCTCGCGGCATTGCGGTCGGCGCGCACCTTCTCGATCGCGCGGCGGCCGAGGCTGCTGTCGCTCGCACGGTGGCCGAATTCGGGCGGCTCGACATCCTCGTGGCGAACGCGACCTGGTTCATCCCGAACGACCCGCTCGCGAGCGGCGAAACCGAGTGGTCGCGCATCGTCGAGCGGAACCTTCGCGCACAGATCCACGCGGTCGAGGCGGTCATCCCGGTGATGAAG
>JBBSKE010000423.1:0-3539 GCA_038256595.1 Tepidiformales bacterium
GCCGGGTATCGAGCCGGCGTGGATTACCTGGAATCCCGGTATCACGCCGTCGGGCATGATTTTCTACACCGGCGATCGCTTTCCGCAGTGGAAGGGCAACATCTTCGTGGG
This sequence comes from Tepidiformales bacterium, assembly GCA_038256595.1. GTDB lineage: Bacteria > Chloroflexota > Dehalococcoidia > Tepidiformales > Tepidiformaceae > JBBSKE01. The sequence goes on from JBBSKE010000423.1 coordinate 112, forward strand.
GAGCGTCGTCCGCGGCCGCGTGCCCGGCACCGGCGGGCTCGAGCGCGTGGTGTTCAACGAGAAGTTGTGGGAGACGCGGCGCGAGACCATCCTGCAGGAATTACATCAGCGGGTCAGGGATGTGCGGCAGGGGCCTGATGGGCTGATTTACATCCTCACCGAGGAGGATGATGGCGCGGTGATCAGGATCGAGCCGGCGCCGTAGTCTGCCCCGCCCGGCCAAGGTGTCGGCGTTGTTGAACGGCCGGTTGGCCAATTTCTCGAGCGGCCGTTTGATGCGGCTGCTGACGACGCTCGGCCAGGATGTCGAGATCGTGATCAAGGCCAAGCCGCGGCGCCGGCAGCGTGGACGCGTTCGCGTTGTCGAGGTCAGCGCCTGAAGTCCGCTACTTCATGGTCTTGTTGCTCGCGCCGGGTTATCGAGAAGCGGTCTTTCCCTTCGCCTTCCGCTGATGCTCCGTCATGAACGACCGGAGGACGGCGTTCATTCGCGACTGATAGCGAGGGCCTTGGGCCCTGAACCACGCGAGCACGTCTTCGTCGATGCGGACCGAAATCGCCAGTTTGCCGACTGGTTGCAAGACGACGGCATCGTGGCTTTGGTGCGACCAGCCAGCTTCGGGTCATCCAGCCGGTCATAGTGAGCCCACAGAAACACGACTCCGAGCCGCAGGATGACGTCGAGCGGGAGGCGCATCCCACTGTGACTCAGCGCGGCGCGGTGCTGGCGGTTGCCGAACGCAGGGCGGCGCGCCCCGCGTCTTGCAGTGCGTCGGCGAAATTGCGATCTTCCTGCTCGCACTGCGCGAGTGCCTGAATGGCCTCCGCGCCGTCAGGTGCGTCATCAAAGAAGAACTCGTATGGCAGGTTGGTGCTGCTGCCCGGTGAGCGACCCGCGTCGGCCCGCTGGTAGGCGCGATGTTGGTGCGTGAGATCAACCAGCGATCGGGCGGGCGTGCTCCCGAACTCCGAGACGATGGCGGCCAGCGTGGTGATCTCCGAATCGGAAAACACATCCAGATCGGGGGGCGTGCGGGCTCGAAGCACGGGATAGGTGTAGCTCCCGAGGAACCCCTTGTAAACCTCGAGCCTCTCGAGGGCCTTCGTTCGCTGAGGGTCGGCCACTTCGGCCGGTTCCAGAAGCCGGCTGATCAACTGGAAGCCGCTCTCCGGTACCGGCCCTAGGTCCATCGCGATGTAACGGTCGCCGGTAATGGGGCGGCCGTAGCGAAATAGGTGATCGCGATCGGCCAGATAGAGCAGCTTGACTGCCTTCAGTTTCGTCAAGTCGCGAACGCCTTGCGCCGCGAAGTACGCAAGGGCATTGATGAACTTGTCGAGGCTGAACCGAAACGTCAGAGGGTGTTGAATCGACGTCATCGCGGATACGCAGCCTGATTATCGCGCCGGGGCCTGCGACGATGCAAGCTGCTTTCGGATAAAGACTTAGAGTCCAGCATGGTGGCAATTTCTGCGATCTCCTGCAGACATTGCGCCGTTATGGCGTCGTGCTACCCGCTAGCGACCTTCGCCGCCCTGAAGAAATCCGCCGGCATGGGCTGTCTCAGCTTCCACGCAAACGCAATCGGCCGCTCGCCCTTGTGCGACGCGTAGTCCACTGGACCGAGGAAGGTGTAGGGCACGGTCGCCCCGTCCTGTTTCTTCCTGGCCCTCACGAACAACAGAATCTGCCCGCCCAGCTCACCATGCTTGATGTATCGCTGACCCGTCGGCGACTGCTGGCTCGTGAGCGACTGCGACTCCCAGTGGAACAGCGTTGGGGAGATGGCGTAGTCCTTGTAGAGCGTGGATGGCGAGTAGTCGCGCTCCGACTTTTCGAGCGTCACGAAGAACAGGTCCGAGTTGGTCGCTTCGTCGCGATAGACCCCCTCGCGGTGTTGGTAGAACCTGCCCGGTGTGATGCGCCCGAACGCCGAGAAGATCTCCACCAGTGAGTGACGTGCATGCACTGACAGCGGCGGCACCGGAACTGACAACATCGCTGTAGGGGCGTCCTTTAGGGCGCCCAGCGGCACTCCGCGCGTCCTCCAGCGTTGCCGGCGCATTGCTGCTCCACAGCGTGTAGACCAACGCGGTGATCAGTCGTGGATCGGCGTCGCCTCCCTTTAACCACGAGCGATAGCCATCCAGGCGCAAAGGGTCGTCAATATGCAGCAGCCGCTTCAGGCTGCTGCCGGGCACCACCTCCTTCGCCACCTTGTCCAACTGCATCGTGCAGCCGGCGGGCAAGTAGGGGAACCCCTGTTCAATTCGTGCCTGTCGCGTGCAAGTTGTCTCGGCGACCGCCGGTGGCTTGCGCTATGCTCGGGGCGTGGAGAACTACCGCTTCACGGAATACTTCGAGAACGAGGTGCTTCGAAAGCGGTCGTATCTCAAGCGGGAGTGATGCATTCGAGCGATCGAGCACCCGATTCGCGTCGAAGCTCAGGAGCAGGATCGCTTCCGTTTTTGGGCGGAGATTCCGGAACTCGAGGGGCGGTACCTTCGGGTAGTTACTTTGGCCGACCGTGTGACGATTCACAATGCATTCCCCGACAGGGGGTTCAAGCCATGAAGCTGAATTACTACGCCGACACTGATTCTCTCTACATCGACCTCTCGGAGCGCGTGAGTGTTGAAAGCCGCGAAATTTCTGAAGGCGTCGTGCTTGATTACGACGCCGCCGGTAATCTGGTGGGCATCGACATCGACCACGCGAGCACCAAGGTGCAGATGAGCACATTGGTGGTCAATAAGCTGCCTGCCACGGTCGAGACGATCGCCGGGTAACGCGATTCCCGACCCGTAGTGCCCTCCCGACTCACATTGCCCTCCCGGCCCAGCTTCGCTAAGACTGCGGTGGACAGGCAAGGGGTGTCTTCCCGGCGGGGCACTAGCGGCTCTGACGATGCCGGGCTCAGGTCCTTCACATCCAACTGCGCCCACGACTGGATGGATGCAAACACGTGCCGCCATTCGTCGGGCCGGTGCCCGTCCACGTAGAGCTCGCCGAAGCTCCCGTCGCGCAGCACCTGCCGGAAGGCGCTCAGGCTCTGCTTCAGGATTTCCTGCCGGTGCGCCACAAACAGCAGGCGCGGGTCGCCCATCTGCGCGCGCAGGCGCTTGAAGTCCAGGGCGGCGACGATGGTCTTGCCGGTGCCGGTGGCGGCGACCACGAGGTTCTTGAAGCGGTGGTGGCGTTCGCGTTCGGCGGCGAGCTGCTCGAGAATCTCGGTCTGATGCGGCCAGGGCGTGACGTCCAGGAAGAAATCCGTTCGTGGGGACGGGTCTTCAGACCCGTCCGGCCCTGGTCCGGCCAGGGCGTTGTCCAGCCGCTTGCCGTCCCGGGCCGGGTCGTAGTCCTCGTATTCCGCGCTCTGCCAGTAGCTGTCGAACGTGGCGTCGAACTTCTCGAGGATGTCGGGCGA
>JBBSKE010000424.1:0-3517 GCA_038256595.1 Tepidiformales bacterium
AACAAGGCCGAGACCGCCGCGAAGTTCGGCGACGACCAGGTGCTCGTCTGGCGCCGCAGCTACGACATCCCGCCGCCGGAACTCGATATCACGGACGAACGCCACCCCTCACACGACCGCCGCTACGGCAACCTCGATGCCGGGTCGCTGCCTCTCACCGAGTCGCTCAAGGAAACCGTCGCGCGCGTGATCCCCTACTGGAACGAGGTCATCGCGCCGGACATTCGCGCCGGCAAGCAGGTACTCATTGTCGCCCACGGGAACAGCCTCCGCGCCCTCGCGATGCACCTCGACAACATCAGCCGCGACGAAATCGTCGGCCTGAACATCCCCACCGGCATCCCGCTCGTGTACGAATTGGACGACGATCTCAAGCCGATCCAGCACTACTACCTCGGCGACCCGGAGGTAGCGGCGCAAGCAGCAGCCGCAGTGGCGGCACAGGGCAAGGCCGCAGCCGAGCCAACCGGGCCCGCTGGCGCCGAACCAACCGCCGGCAAGGCCGAAGCGGCCGCTCACATGCCCGCGGATGAACCGAAAGAGCCCGTCTAACCAGCGATTCGTCCCGCCAGGAGGGATGCTGCCATTCCGCGCTGACCAGCCGCTGTGACGCAGGGGATGCAGCCGGGTATGTTCTATTCGTGCCATCAATCTTCACGTCCCTATTTGCGTCTCTATCGAATAGCGCCTTTCGTACGCTCTGGGCAGGCTCGCTTTTCGCCTTCATCGGCTTCTTCATGTCCACCATCGTCCAGGGCATCGTCGCCTACGACCTGACCGGCAAGAACGGCGCGGTCGGCATCGTCGTTTTCGCGCAGGGCATCTCCCAACTCGTTCTCGGGCCATTCGGTGGCGCGCTCGCCGACCGTCTCTCGAAGCGCCTCGTGATCTTCGTCTGCCAGGCGGTCATCACCCTCGCGTTTCTCGTGATGGCCGTTCTCATCGTGACCGACACGATCACGATCCTCTGGCTAAGCGCCGGGTCATTCGTCGTCGGCGTGGCGTTCTCGTTCCTCGGTCCATCGCGCCAGGCGTTCGTGGGCGAAATCCTCGAACCGAACCGCCGCGGCAACGCCATCGCCCTCACCCAGATTGGCCTCAACGGCTCACGTATCCTCGGCCCACTGCTCGCCGGGATCATGCTCTCGATCGACTGGCTCGATGCTGGAGGCGCATTCTTCCTGATGGCCGCGCTCTATCTCGCCTCGATGGTCACGACGTTCTTCCTTCCCGGCACGAAGGCGAACCCCAACGCCAGCAAGAGCGTCTTTGGCGATATCGCGCTCGGCATGAAGTACGTCTGGGTCGATAAGCGGCTGCGGCTGCTGATCGGCTCGTTCGTGCTCATCATCATGATCGGCTTCCCCTACGTGACCGTGCTGCCGGGTCTCGTGAAGTCCGAGTTTGGCCGCGGCGACGGCTCCCTCAGCCTGCTCTACCTTGCGAACGCCTCGGGCGGCCTCCTCGCCAGCCTCGCCGTCGCCGGGTTCGCCGATTCGAAGCACGCCCCCAGGATCTACGTCGTCTCCTGCGCGATGTTCGCCATTTCGCTGGTCATCATGTCCGTGATGCCGACGTTCTGGTCGTTCACCCTGCTCATGTTCATCGTCGGTGTCGGTGGTGGCGGCTTCCAGACGCTCAACGGCGCCGTGATCGCCCACCTGGCCGACCCCGCCTACTACGGCCGCGTCATGTCGCTCACGTTCCTCGCCTTCGCGCTGTTCGCGGTCGTGGCGCTCCCAATCGGCCTTCTTGCGGACGCGACCAGCGAGCGCGCGACCCTCGGCGTGATGGGTGTGCTCGCGGCGGTCGTCGTTGTCGCCTACACCCTGCTCTCCCGTACCACGCCCGCGAAGTCCCCCGGTGGTCCGGCCATCGTTGCCACAAGTGGCGGCAAGTAGCGCGGCGAACGGTACAATTCGCGGCACCAACTCGATCAACCACCCACAGGACGGTATCTCCATGTCAGTCACAGATTTCTCACTCGCCGGCAAAGTTGCCATCGTCACCGGCGGCAGCCGCGGCATCGGCCGCTCCATCGCCATCGCCCTCGCCGAAGCTGGCGCGGACGTTGCCATCGCCGCGCGCAAGCCGGAATCGCTCGAAGAAGCGAAGGCCGCCGTCGAGGCCACTGGCCGCCGCTGCATCGCCGTTCCCACGAACGTGCGCGATATGGCCGCCCTCCAGAACCTCGTCGATGAGACGAAGAAGCAGCTCGGCCGCGTCGATATCCTCGTGAATAACGCCGCCACGAACCCGTTCTACGGCCCGATCCAGAACATCGATGAGCGCGCCTGGGACGCAATTATGAACACGAACGTGAAGTCGCTCTTCTTCCTCAGCAAGCTCTTTCGAGATGCGGTGCTCGAGCATGGCGAGGGTGGCTCGATCATCAATGTCAGCTCCGTCGGCGGCTACCAGGCCTCGGACGCGATTGGCGCCTATTCGATCTCGAAGGCCGCGGTCCTCATGGTCACCCAGGTCTGCGCGAAGACGTGGGGCGTCGACAACATCCGTGTGAACTGCATCGCGCCGGGCCTGATCAAGACCGAATTCTCGCGCGCCCTCTGGGAGAACGAAGCGACGCTCTCCGGTTCGACCGCTGGCGCTGCCCTGCGCCGCATCGGCGAGCCCGACGAGATGGCTGGCGCGGCGGTCTACTTCGCCAGCCCGGCATCGTCCTTCGTCACGGGCCAAACGATCATCCTCGATGGCGGCCGAATCCTGTAGGTTCGCCCTCGAACTGCCGATAGTTCCCCTAACGGCCACTCTGGCCACCCGGGGGATCACGATATGCAAGACATGCTCGTGCGGTTGTTCGAACTGCCGTCGTACGAATCGGAGCGCCAGCGGCTGGCCGCCGAGGGGCTGACCTGCCGCCGCGCCGAGACCTACGAGCGGGTGCGCATCCTCGCGTTTGTGCGCGAACGCTGGCCGGATTGGCTCGATGAGGCCGCGGCCGCGTTCTCCCACGTCCCGCCGACGATGTACATCGCCCACGCTGGCGCCGAGATTTTCGGGTTCGCCGCCTACCATGCGTCCCGGCCAAACTTGCTTGGACCCATGGGTGTAGACGAAACTGCGCGAAAGCACGGGATTGGCAAGGTCCTCGCCTGGCAGGCGCTCAATGCAATGGCGAACGAAGGGTTCGTCTACGCAATCGTCTCCGGCGATGGCCCGGCCGAGTTCTTCGGGCGAACCGTCGGCGCGACGCCGATCGAAGCCCGCGGTTCCGCGCTCTCAAACGATCTTCGAACAGAGGCGGCCTGAGCATATGCGCATCGTTCGATACTTCGGACGTGTCCTGAACCGGATGCTCCAGGGCGCGATTGCCGTCGCCCTGGTGGCGGTCGTTGGCCTGCTGCTGGACAAGGTTCTGCTCGGCGACCAGCCGAGGGGCCGTCCAAGCGGATCGCCAGTGTCGCCGCCGGAACCGGCATCTCCCACGGAGTAGAGCCGACATAAGACACAAGTCCGAGCCGCGAGCATAACCATCGCAAAACGTACTATTTAGCGA
>JBBSKE010000425.1:0-3513 GCA_038256595.1 Tepidiformales bacterium
GCCTTCGTCGTGCCGCCGGCACAGCTGAGCGTTGGCCCACTTCCGACCCATGAGAGCGTCACATTCGAGGTTTCGCTGGCCACGATAGAGCCGCTCGCGTCGCGAATTTCGACGACCACCGGGAACGAGACGCCCATCGCGGCGACCGCCGGGGGCGAAGTGGTGAACGCGACGGCCGCTGCCTCGGCATCAACCGGGAAGTCGCGCTGGCGCATGACCCAGGCGTTCTGGGGGCGGGTGTTGCTATCGTTGCTGCCGCCGATGAGCACGTGGCCGGCGAGCAGCCACGTATTGCCGTAGCCTTCGTGCTTGGTCGCGCCGCTCCAGCGTCCCCAGTCGTTCAGATCCGGGCCGTCGGTTCCGGTGATGATGTTGAAGGTGTCCCAGCCGGTCGCGGCGTTCGCGTTGGCGGTCAGGTCGTCGCGGATGAAGCCGAACATCGCCGGGGCCTGCGGTTCGGCCGTCGTCGCCTCATCCGGGGTCACAGTGACCGTGCCGGCGAGGTGTCCGCGGTCGTTCACCGCCACGGACGGGTAGATCCAGGCGAAATTCGTCTCCGGCGTGGCGTTCGTGAAGAAATCCGGCTGCGACTTGATGCTGAGATCGCTCGAATTGAGCACCAGGGCGCGGACGAACGGCAACGGGCGGCTCGCGGCGGGCCGGCGGTCCGAATTCCAGAGGAAGCCGACTTCGCCACCGAAAGCGGAGGTCACCCAGCCACTCTGGACGCGCGTATCGGCCACGCCGCATGGGTTCGTGAACGCCGGACCGGTGCACTCCCAGCTGTTCGAGCCCGAATCCTTCGTCGCATCGAGTCCGCTGACGGTTACAGCCGCCGCCGGGGTGCTCGAAGTGTCGTCCCAGGAGAGGACGCGGAACGTGGTCTCGCCGGTCACTGAGCCGAAGTACATGCGCGAGCCGGCGCCGTTCACCGGGGTCATGCTGAAGGTGCGCGAGGCTTCCGGCGCGTCCGGTGGGTTGTAGAACTGCATCTCGCCGGCCTGGAGCGAGCCACCAGCAGCGAGGGCATCGAGCGAGAGGCGGACGATGCCTCCGTTCACTGCGCTGCCGTCTTCGGGTTCGAAAACGTTCACGCTCACGTAGAGCCAGTCGCCGGAGACCTGCATCTGGTGCATCTCCATCCCCTGGCCGGCGCGAATGCCGAGGCTGGCGCCGGTGAGGTCGTAGTAGCTCCAGGACTGCGCGGGGTTCTGCGAAATGTCGTCGCCGGCGTCGGAAACCGCGATGCGGATGCCGTTCGGCGTGATCCCAGCGGAGAATCCGTACTGCAGGCCCCAGATGATGAGGTCTCGCTCGGCATCCTGGGCGAGCCGCTGGCGGCCCCAGAATCCATCCTGGAATTCGGGCGCGTCACCATTCGGGAAGGCGGTGTACGGGTCGACGTAGCCCCAGGTCTCGCCATTATCGAGCGAGCGGGCGGCGAAGGCTTCGAACACCTGGAAGATACGCGAACCGTTGCTCGCGACGTTCGGGCTGGCGTTGCTGTAGACCGGTGGCTCATCGCCGCCGACGGTGCAGCCGGTACCTATGGATTCGCAAAGGGTGCGGACGTCCACGACGATATCGCTGGCCGCGAGGATGCCGTTCGCGCCGCTTTCGCTCGAAGAGGCGACATCGATCGGTGCGGCCGTCGAGTTCACAACGAGGTCACTACCATCCGCAGGGAGCCGCGGGAGCTGTCCTGCAGCAGAGTGATTCGACAGGTTCGAGGGTGGAGAATCGACATAACTCAAGGTTACGGTCCCGGCCAGTGGCAGCGGCCCGGAGCCGATGGTGGCGCCATCTGGCAGCCCTGTCATGCCAATCGCACCCTCGGCGCCGGCGAGCGTCGGTCCGTTCGCGCCAACCAGCGCAAAACTCGCTATCGAAACGCAGAGGGCGAGCACAAGCCGCTTTCCGTTCATTTAATTCCATCCTCGCCCGGGGGATTCGTTCACCGCGCACCACCACCAACATCCACGACCAGTTCCGCGCGCGGCGCACCCGGGCCCATTGGCAACGTACCGCCCGGGGGATGCCCGCGAACTCGGGGAACCAACCCGCTTGGGGCGCGAACCTTCCCTATGCCGGGCAGGATTTGCCCTGTTGGGCGTTCGACCAATACGCAGAGGACCCGAACTGGCCGATAACTGCCTGTCGCGGGAAGCTATTCGCCATGGTTGACCGCACGTTGCACGAAGAGAACCGCCTCTCCTGGAACGAAGCCACGAAGGCCCACAACAGCCACAAAGGCGACCAGGCCGCCTTCTTCCGCGCGGGCGGCACGACGCTCTATCCGGAGGACATCGCGCTCCTCGGCGACGTGACTGGCAAGCGCGTGGTCCATCTCCAGTGCAACAGCGGCCAGGACACGCTGAGCATCGCGAAACTCGGCGCAGGCTCGGTCACGGGCGTCGATATCAGCGATGAGGCGATCGCGTTCGCCCAGCGACTTGCACTCGACGCAGAGATCCCGGCGACCTTCGTGCGCGCGGACGTCTACGATTGGCTGGCCGAAGCGGCTGAACGCGGCGAGCAGTTCGACATCGTCTTCTGCAGCTATGGCTGGAATATCTGGCTCTCCGACCTCGCGGAATGGTCGCGGGGTGTGGCGAAGGTGCTCGCTCCCGGTGGCCGCCTCGTCGCCCTCGAGTTCCACCCGTTCATCGCCATGTACGAGACCGACTGGTCGATGCAGTACGACTACTTCGGCAACGGCCAGGCCCTCACCTGGGACGAAGGCGTGAGCGACTACGTCGCCGATTCCGGCGACGCCCAGACCATGGGCCCGGCCGAGGAGGGCATCGTCGGTTTCAAGAACCCGAACCGCGCGCACGAGTTCACCTGGACCATCGCGGACCTCCTCAGCGGGCTGATCGGCGCGGGGCTCGTGCTCGAAACGTTCGAAGAGTACCCGTTCGCGAACGGCTGGAAGGCGCGCGACAACTGCCGCGAGTTCCCCGGCCGCCGCTTTTACCCACCCGAGACCCTCCCCTCGCTCCCAATGATGTTCGGCCTAACCGCCAAAGAGCCCAAACAGAAGCGCTCGCGCCCAAGCGAGCGCGTGCCAGCGTGACCAACCACGCAACGCAAGCGATAGCCGACCAACTCCGCCCGCGACTTGGCACCCCAACTCCCCGAGCCGAGCCAGACTCGTCTGCTGGTCCTGATACCCGATTTGCCTCAGGCGAAAAACACACTCGCGGCTGGCATTCCGAGGTACACGCGGCCAGCCGCCTGGGCTGCTTCGCGCAGGGCTTCCATCGACGCGCAGGTCGCATGCAGGTCTCGCAGCGCCATCTCCGTCGGATTCGACCCGACGTATACCGAACTGGTGCTGATCCGGACCATATCGCTGACGAGTTGCCGAGCCTGGTCCATCGTCCAAAACATACTCGCCCACATGCGAGCCCTGACCTCAAGCGAGACCACACCAGCGGCCGAGGCGTCCTCGACGTCCTCGGCCATGGCACGCAGACCTGCCCAGAGCGACGCAGCCGCCACATGCCCGGA
>JBBSKE010000426.1:0-3482 GCA_038256595.1 Tepidiformales bacterium
CGTCGTCGACCTCGCTCGCCGCTACTACGAGGAGGATGACGAGTCCGCCCTCCCGCGCAGCATCGCCAACTTCGACGCCTTCGAAAATGCGATGACGCTCGACATCTCGATGGGCGGCTCGACGAACACGGTGCTCCACCTCCTCGCCGCCGCCCACGAGGGCGAAGTGCCCTTCACGATGCAGGATATCGACCGGCTCTCGCGCCGCGTGCCGGTGCTCTGCAAGGTCGCCCCTGCAGTCGCGAACGTCCATATGGAGGACGTCCACCGCGCCGGCGGCATCATGGCTATCCTCGGGCAGCTTTCGAACGCCGGCTTGCTGCATACGGAGAGCCACACCGTCCACAGCCCGACGATGGCCACCGCGATCGCGAAATGGGACGTGAGCCGCACCTCGGACGAGTCGGTGAAGCACTTCTTCCGCGCGGCCCCGGGCGGCGTGCCGACGCAGGTCGCCTTCAGCCAGGACCGGCGCTGGGACGAACTCGACCTCGACCGCGAAGGCGGGGTCATCCGCGACCGCGAACACGCCTACTCGCAGGACGGCGGGCTCGCCGTGCTCTACGGCAACATCGCCCAGGACGGCTGCATCGTGAAGGTTGCGGGCGTCGATTCCTCGCTGCTCAAGTTCTCGGGGCCGGCGCGGCTCTTCGAAAGCCAGGACGCGGCGGTCGAGGGCATCCTCGGCAAAAGCGTGCAGCCGGGCGACGTCGTCGTGATTCGCTACGAAGGCCCGCGCGGTGGCCCTGGCATGCAGGAGATGCTCTACCCGACCAGCTACATCAAGGCGATGGGCATCGACAAGCAGTGTGCCCTTGTGACCGATGGCCGGTTCTCCGGCGGCTCCTCCGGCCTCTCGATTGGCCACCTCTCGCCGGAAGCGGCTGAGGGCGGCAATATCGGCCTCGTCGAAGAGGGCGACATGATCGACATCGACATAACCACGAGGTCGATCAACCTCCGTGTCTCCGAGGACGAACTGGCCTCCCGCCGTGCGGAGATGGAGAGCCGCGGAGCCCTCGCCTGGCAGCCTGCGCCGCGCGAACGCAAGGTCTCCGTCGCACTCCAGGCGTACGCGGCCCTCGCTACCAGTGCTGCCCGCGGCGCCGTCCGCGACCTGTCGTTTATCAAGCGCAGGTAGCGCCGAGGCCCCATGGCATAGCGACTCGCCTCGCCTCCGAACGCCGCGCCGCGCGGTTCGGGGGCCTGGTGGTCGCAGTGTCAGCCGGTCTTTGGTGGCCGTCCGTAGCGCATTTCGCCGCAGCATGCGCAGCCGTGAACGTGCCGTACTGTGCGCACACTTGCGGGCTGAAACGACCGAAGTCTTACCACTCGGTTTGGCCGCCGAAAGACTGACGTTGAGCCCCCCATTTTCTTCGTTACCCGCTCCTGAACCTGCCTGGTCCCGCTCTGCATAGCGACGTTTCGCGACAGTTGAACTGGCCGCGCCAAATGTAACGCTAACTGTTCGCGTGACGTGCGAGATCGCCCTGGTAAAGAGTCTCGATTGAAATCGACGATAGTCCATATTGAAGATTGACCGCGATAATGACAGCGTTATACTCGCGCCATCCCGGCGGATGTCTGGGATGCGGACAGAGGGGGAATCTTAAACATGACTAACTCGAACTACTGGATAAGCCGTGCTGCGGCAAACCGCGTTTCACGCAGGCGCTTCGTGACCGGTGCTGCGGCGGCCGGCGTCGGTGGTGCTGCCATCGGCCTGGTGGGCTGTGGCGGCGACAGTGACGATACGGAAAGCCCGACTGTGGCCACCGGCGGCACGACAGCCGCCACCACAGCGGCTACCACTGGGGCGACAACTGCTGCCACTAGCCCGACCGCCGCAGCAGCAGTCGCCGAGGGCGGCGTATACCGCGCAATCTGGCTCGGTGGCTCCCAGTTCGATTCCAACGACGTCCATCGCAACTTCCGAGATGAGACGTCCTGGCTTTCCAATTACGTGCTCGCGAAAATCGTCCGCTTCAAAAATCCTGACACCGGCGAACTCGAAGGCGACATCGCCGAAAAATGGGAGACGACGGACTCCCAGAGCTACACCTTCAACATCCGCAAAGATATCAAGTGGCAGAACACGCCACTGACGAACGGCCGCCAGCTCACCGCTGCCGATGTGAAGTGGGCGATTGAGCGCCAGCGCGACAGCAAGCTCGCCGATGGCACCGAGGTGCCCTTCCGCCGCAAGTCAGACTTCACCGGTGTCACGGTGGAAACGCCCGATGAGTACACTGTCAAGCTGAAGCTGCCGAAGCCCGATGGCGCCTTCCTGTTCCAGCTCGCGGCGTACTTCTCGACGGTTCCGAATCGCGAGGCAACGGAGAAGTTCGAAGGCACGCACCAGACAATTACCGAAGAAGCGATGCCCTCCATTGGCCCGTTCACGCTGAAGAAGTGGCGCGCAAACGAGGACCTGTTCGTCGCCAAGAACCCGGGCTACTACCGCAAGGGCGAACCGCGCGTCGATGGCATGATCCTCCCGGTCGGCCTCTTTGCCGACCCAACGGCCGCACGCCTTGCCTTCGAGCAGAAGCAGATCGACGCCTGGTCCGCACCGGACCCGTCGCTCACGAAGTCCATCATCGATGCGAATAAGGGCAACATGTCCGAGGTGCTCACCGGTGTTGCAAACACTGTGTACCTGAACCTCAACATGAACGAGCAGTTCAAGGACGTACGCCTCGTTCGCGCGATGAACATGGCGGTCGATCGCCGCCTCATGATTCAAACGTTCCACCAGGGGCTCGGTCAGGTCTCCGGGCCGGTGCCATGGCTTGCGGAAGGCTTCGCGCTCAAGACCGAAGACCTCATCAAGCTCGAAGGCTACCGCACCGACCGCGCGCTCGAACTCAAGGAGGCGCGTGAGCTCTGGTCGGCCGGCGGCGGCCCCGCACTCGGCACTATCGACATCCGCTACGTCGACATTTGGGCAGCGAACTGGCCGGATACCCCGCAACTGCTCATGAAGATGTTCAATGAAGGTCTCGGCGTCACGCAGTTCCAGTCCACGAAGGCGACCTACAACGACGACATCATCCCGAACCTCGCCAACGGCAAGTTCCCGAACTGGATGGCCTGGACCAGCCAGGTCACGTCTCCGGATCCTCGTTCCATCCTGCAGTCCTCGTACAACTCGAAGGGCAGCCAGAACTGGAACAAGGTGAATAATGCCGAGATTGATAAGCTCACCGATGAGGCGTCCCTGACGAGCGACCTGACGAAGGCCCAGGACCTCACCCGGCAGGCTCAGAAGATCATGATCGCGAACGGCTCGTTCGGGAACATCGTTCTTTACAACTACATCAGCCGCACCGCGGTTTGGAACTACATCGCTGGCAACTACAAAGTGCAACCGACAGCGACGACTCCGGGCCAGGGCTACAACATCTTCTCTGGTCACCTTGCGTCGAAAAATCTTGGCTTCAACACCAAGCACGCATCCTATACGGACTCCATCAAATCCC
>JBBSKE010000427.1:0-3478 GCA_038256595.1 Tepidiformales bacterium
GACGGTCAGGCCGCGCAGGATGTCGACCGAGGCGAAGCGCGGCGCGGCAGTCGTGCTGGCAGTCATGCGGGATATCCCGGCGGAAGGACAGCCGAGATTCGCACAACGCCGGTCTGGCAGTCAGCGCGCCGGGGCGCACAAACGAAGACGCCGCCCTCGAAACAGGGCGGCGTTTTCTTGTCCGGAGGTGACGGGCGGCGACTCAGGCTGGTGTGTGGCCGTCGAGCCAGGCGTGTCCGGAGCGCGCGAGCAAGGCGTCCGCCTCGGCAGGGCCATTCGAGCCGCGCGCGTAGGTCTGCATGCGCGAGCCTCCCCGCCCGTCCCAGGCCTGCAGCAGCGGGTCGAGCAGCGCCCAGGCCTTGTCGATTTCGTCCGCCCGGGCGAAGAGCGAGGCGTCACCGGTGATCGCATCGAGGAGCAGCCGTTCGTACGCTTCCGGCAGCTCGATGCCGGGGAACGAATCACGATAGTGGAAGTCGAAGTCGACCGGGTGCATCGCGCGCGAGTCCGGGACTTTCGCCTGGAACGTGAGGTGGACGCCCTCGTCCGGCTGGATGCCCATCGAGAGGATGTTCGTCGCGTCCGGCGTGTTCGACGTATTGAAGGCGCTATGCGGTGGCGGTTTGAACTCGACGATAACCTCGCTCTTCCGGGCCGCAAGCGCCTTCCCGGAGCGCAGGTAGAAGGGCACGCCCTCCCAGCGCCAGTTGTCGATGAAGAGCGTCATCGCGGCGAAGGTTGGGGTCTTCGATCGCAGCCCGACGCCTTCGGTGAGGCGGTAGTCCTCGTACTGGGCGCGAACCGCATCGGCCGGCAGCACCGGGCGGCCAGCAGCGAGGACTTTCACCTTCTCGTCGCGAATCGCATCCGCGCGGAGGCTCGCGGCGGGCTCCATCGCCACCAACGCGACCAGCTGGAGGATGTGGTTCTGGAACATGTCGCGGACTACGCCGACCTCGTCGTAGAACGCGGCGCGGTGCTCGACATCGACCGTCTCCGCGACGGTCACCTGGACATTGCTGATGTAGTTGCGGTTCCAGAGCGGCTCGAGAATCGCGTTCGCGAACCGGAGATAGAGGATGTTCTGGGCGGTCTCTTTGCCGAGGTAGTGGTCGATACGGTAGAGCTGCGATTCCGGCCAGCTCTCGTGCAGTTCGTCATTCAGGGTGCGGGCAGAGGCGCCATCGGAGCCGAACGGCTTCTCGATGACGAGGCGCCGCGAGCCGCGCGATTGGTCGGCGCTCCCCGCCTGGGCGAGCTGGTAGGCAGTCGAACAGTAGAACTCGGGAGCGGTCGCGAGGTAATAGATCCGTTCGGCGGGGCCATTTTCGGCGGCCGCGAGCACCGTTTCGAGGCGAATGAAATGGGCCTGGCGGGTCAGATCGACCTGCTGCCAGCTGAGCATTGGGACGAATTCGGCCCACGTCTTCGCCGAATAGCTTGGGACGTGCTCGCGCACCGCCTTCTGCATGAGCGCCCGGAACTGGGCATTCGTGTAGTCCCGCCGGGCAGCGCCGACGATGCGAAAATTCGCTGGCAAGCGGCCTTTGCGGAAGTTGTTGTAGAGCGCCGGGATGAGCTTGCGGCTCGTGAGGTCCCCGGAGGCGCCGAAGATGACGAGCGTCGTTGGATTCGGCACGGCTCCTCCGCTAGCTCGGCTTGACGGCGTGACCGCCGAACTGGTTGCGCATGGCGGCCAGGATTTTCGCCTGGAAGCTCTCGTCCTGGCGGCTAACGAAGCGCTGGAAGAGCGAGGCAGTGATAACTGGGGCGGGCACGTCGAGGTCGATCGCCTCCTGGATGGTCCAGCGCCCCTCGCCGCTATCTTCGACGTAGCCCTGGATGGCCGAGAGGTCGCCATCTTCGGCGAGCGCGGCGGCCGTGAGGTCGAGCAGCCAGGAGCGGACGACGCTGCCGTGGCGCCAGATCTCGGCCACCTGGTGGAGGTCGATGGCGAACTCGTCCTTCGCCTTGAGGATTTCGAAACCTTCGGCGAAGGCCTGCATCATGCCGTACTCGATGCCGTTGTGGATCATCTTCGTGAAGTGCCCGGCGCCCGCGGGGCCGACGTGACCCCAGCCTCGGTCGGTAGCGGGTGCGAGCGTCTCGATAACCGGGCGAATGTGGTCGACCGCGGCTTTTTCGCCGCCAACCATCATCGAGTAGCCCTCGGCGAGGCCCCAGATGCCGCCGCTGGTGCCCGCATCGACGAAGGCAACCCCGCGTTCGGCAAGGAGAGCGGCGCGCCGCATCGAATCCTTGTAGTTGCTGTTGCCGCCGTCGATCACGATGTCGCCAGGTTCGAGCGCGTCACGCAGGGCGGCGATGGTGCTCTCGGTCGGCGCGCCGGAGGGGACCATTACCCAGACCACGCGCGGCGTTTCGAGTGCTGCGATGACCGCGGCGAGGTCGCTCGCACCCTCGGCGCCGCCAGCGACAGAAGCGGCGATGGCTTCCGGGTTCCGGTCCGTCGCGACGACCCGGTGGCCGCCACGAATCAGCCGCAGCGTCATGTTCGCGCCCATGCGCCCGAGACCGACCATGCCGATGTCCATGTGACCCTCCGTCCTTAGTCGATGGCGCTCGAAATGGTCGCGAGGCCGTGGGCGATGTCCGCGCCAAGGTCGAGGCGGAGGACGGCGCGGCCGCCATCGAGCAGCGCCTGCCGGTCGCCAAGCGACTGTGCGCCGATCAGCGCCGCGAATCCGATAGAACTCGCCGGAGAGCCCGCCTCATCCGGGATTGGCACATCCCCGTGCGGCGTCGCGACAAGCTGAACGAAGAGGCCGTTGCCGGCGTCACCCTTGTGCAGCTGGCCGGTCGAGTGGAGGAAGCGCGGGCCATAGCCGACAGTCACCGCGCGGCCAGTCGCCGCTTCGACCCCGAGCCGCAGCTTCGCCAGGGCCGCCGAGGTTGCCTCGTTCGGTGCGAGGTAGGCGTGGATCGCGACGTAGGGTAGCGGCGTCGTGGTCTCGCGGGCCGCTCCGAGGAAGCCGATGACCGCGTCGCGGAGGTTCGCCGCGGTGGTCTCGCCGTAGACTCCGACGCTGTTCTCGATGAACGCCGGCTCGAGCATCGGGAGGGCGCCGTCGCGCTGGTAGGCGGCCATCATGTCGCGCGCCACCATCTTCGCCGACTCCACGTCCGGCTGGTCGAAGGGGTTCACGCAGAGCCGCTGGCAGGCAATCGCGGTAGCCATCTCCCACTCGAAGAATTGCGCGCCGATTTCGTAGAGGTCCTCGAGTTCGATATCGATGACCGGATGGCCCTCGGGCGCTGCCGGGACCTCACGTCCCGGCAGCGAGATGCGCACGAACACGCGGTCGGGGGCTACGAAGACGGTCGTTTCGCCCACTACTGGGAGGATGCCCGTGCCGAGCTTTCCCGTGCTTTCGGCGATGAGCTGCTCTACCCAGTCGCCGAAACTCGCCAGTTCGGGCGGCAGGAGGAAGGTGAGCTTGTCCTGGCCGAGTTTTGC
>JBBSKE010000428.1:0-3441 GCA_038256595.1 Tepidiformales bacterium
CGATGTCCGCGTGGTCGATTTCGGGGTACAGATCGCGGCGGTTCGGACCCTGGAGGACGATGACCTTCAGGTCCGGGGCGAACCGCTCGGCTTCCTGCCGCCAGTTCGAAATGACGCTCGTCGGGGCGATGATCAGCGCGGGATGGAGGAGGCGGCCGGCGGCTTTTTCGATGGCGACGTGGGCGAGCGTCTGGACCGTCTTGCCGAGGCCCATGTCGTCGGCCAGGACGCCGCCGAGGCCGGCCGTGCGCAGGAATTGCAGCCAATCGACGCCGCTCGCCTGGTAGGGGCGAAGGGTCGCCCGAAAGGTCTCCGGGATCTCGGCCCTGGGGATGCCGCCCGAGTTCCGGAGCATCTCGCCGAGGCTGCGGAGTGCCTCGCCACCGGTCCAGGCGGCCCCGGAATCCTCGGTCGCCTTTTCGAGCCGGGAAAGTTCGGCAGCATCGAAGCGCGAAAATCGGAGTTTCGCCCCTGTCGAGCCGAACATCCCGCCGGAGTAGAGCTCGTAGAGCGCGGCGGCAAATCCCAGCACGCGCGCCGATGGGATGGCGAGGGTCCGCCCATCGAGCAGATCGAGCGTGACGATGGCGGTATCGTCGCCGGGCTGGCGTTCGAGGCTGGCGGGGTCGAAGTGGGGGTCGGCGATCAGGGCCAGGAGCGGCCGTACCAGGTCGACGCGTTCGCCATCGACGAAGACGCCGAGGTCCAGTTCGAGCCAATCGATGCCGTGACCGCCGGCCTCGTCCTCGCGCAGATTCGCCTCGACGGGGCCGTCCGCGTGAACCAGGTGCAGCGGGAACGACGGGTCGATGACGACCTCCCAGCCCTCCTCCTGGAGCGCCTTGACCCCAAAGAGCAGGAAGTTCATCCAGCCTCGGCCGCGCGGCGGGCCTTCGAGTTCGAGGTAGTGGCGGACGTGCGGACCTTCGTAGAGGTGGTCGTTCCGGAGCTTGATGAATCCCTCGGCGCCCGGCAGCTTCGCAGCGTTGGTTTCGAACTTCAGGTCGCGAATGACCTGGAGGACGAGGCCATCGCGAACGCCGGTCACGTGTTCACGCCGGTCGTGCGACTTCACATCGATTCCCTCGTAGTTGAACGAGAGGATCGCGACTGGCAAATCAGGGACCTGGGCGCGCATCCAGCTATAGTGCGAGGCGCGAGTCACCACGGTCAGGGTGAGCCGTGGGACCGGCGGACCCTTGACCGTCGTTGGCGGCGGGAGGCTCGGCGGGGCGTGCTGCGTGAGCGCAGGCGCGCGGGAGGTCAGCGCTTCCCGCAGGCTGAGGGTTTGCTCCACGGGCACCGGGGGCGCTGAAAGGATGGCCCCGGCGACGCGCGGGCCAAGCCCGGTTTCGAGCGGGCCCATCAGTCCCGTCGCTTCATCGATGTACCACGGTGGCGCGAGGACCAGCGGGCGCAATCCCGGCGCCTCCATCTCGACCACCGCGTGCTGCGCGGCGTCGCTGCCGAGATCCCATTTCACGGTCGCTGGTACGGGTTCGCCCCGCGAGACCACCGGCCCGGTCACGGATTGCCACCTCGCTCGACCGGTTGCGATGATGTGTTCGAGGACAGTAACGCCATCCTCACCTTCGAGGCGCATGCCTCTTGGGGAGCGGCCATCGATGTATGGCGCGTGGGAGCAACGCATCAGGTGCTTCATGATCGCGCGGTCGGTGGGCCGCAGGAATTTCGCCGGGTTTGGCTGGAACGCGGCCGAAGGTTCGTACTCGTTGTGAGTTGTCGAGAATGAGCCGTCTTTGAGGAGGCGCACGGAGATCGGCTGCACCATCAGGCGCGCCACGCCGGCCTCCCTGGCGTCTGGTTCGAGAACGTAGATCATCCGCTGGCGAACGGTGGCCGGGTAGTCGTCGCTGTCGCTCGCTTCGTACTGGACCAGGCTCTCCAGCCAGTTGAGCAGCTTCTGCGAGAGCGGTTCGAATCCCGGGTCGCGCGGCGGGGGCGCTGGGCGTTGAGGGACGGGTTGGACGGCGTGCTCGGATTTTCGCCAGGACGGCTGGCGGGGGTGTGGCGGAGCATGGCCAAGGTGCTTGAAAAAGGCGGCTGCGACGTGCTTGCAGTCATGCACCGTCGGGCAGGTGCACTCGCCGGTGACCGTTATCGCGCCGGTGACCATGTCCTTGATGAAGAACACCTGGACGTCGTAGCTTTCCCAGCCAACACCGCGCACGGTCGCAAGCAGAGACGTGCCCCCGTCGTCGTCGAGTTCCTCGCGCAGGTTGCGGACGTGACCCTGCTCGAAGTACTCCTGGCCGCGCTGGTAGGCGTTGCGCGAGACCGCCAGGTCGAACTGCAGGAGCGTAAGTTGATGCCCGGGTTCGCCGTTACTCATCTCACCAGCCTGCATTCGAGTCTAGGACAGGCTGCAGCCTTGTTCGACCCTCTTCGGCACAAATCACATTGCGACCAGACTTATGGAACAGACTACGCGCCGGCGTCGCGGAGGATGCGGAGGAATTCGGCATCGCCCTGCAGGAGCTCGAGCTTCGGGTCTCCGGAGGCTTCTCGGGCATAGCCGGGGTCGAGCGCAAGCGCCCGGCGGATGCTTTCGAGCGCGCCTTTCGGGTCGCCGAGCTGGGCCATTGCCTGGGCGGCGCCGTAGTGGGCGGCGCCGTCTTCGTTGTCCACGCTGGCGGCCTGGCGGAAGTCCCCGAGGGCGGCGCCCGGGTTGTCGCTGTGCAGATAGGCAAGACCGCGGTTGACCATCACCGTTGTGTCGCCGGGGTCGAGCGCGAGCGCTGCATCGAAGTCCCGGAGGGCGAGGTCGTAGGTCGAGCGGTAGAGGTGGAGCATGCCGCGATTGTTGAGGGCATCGGCGTCGCCGGGGGCGAGTTCGAGGGCGCGATCGTAGTCGCCGAGAGCCGCTTCGTAGTCACCGGCTCGCGTGCGGGCGTTGGCGCGGTTGTACCAGGCGGCCACCATTTTTGCGTCGAACTCGATGGCGCGGCTGTAGCGCTCGATGGCGAGCCCGTACTGGCCGACGTTGAAGTAGACGTTGCCCTCATCGAGATAGGATTCGGCGTTGCGCGCGGCTATCGTCTGGATCGGCTGGCTGGGTACATCCTGGAGCACGCGTTCGAGAGTCTCCAGGGACTCGGGTAGTGCCCCCGCAGCCCGAGTCCCTGGATCTGGAGCAGGCGCCTCGAGGGGAGGCGCGGGATCGGCCGTGTTAGCCAGTTCGTTGAATCTTCGTTCGAGCGTGTCGTCCTCTGCGGGCGGGATGGGCTCCCAGCGCTCTGCCTCTTCGCGGGCGGCGCGAGCCTCGGCGGCGATGCGCTCCTCGCGAGCAAGCTGCTCGGCTGCGGCTCGCTCTTCTGCTTCGCGGCGCTCCTGCTCCTCGCGCTCACGCTGTTCGGCGGCGGCTCGCTCCTCGGTTTCGCGGCACCCCTGCTCTTCGCGCTCGCGCTGCTCGGCGGCGGC
>JBBSKE010000429.1:0-3440 GCA_038256595.1 Tepidiformales bacterium
CGACAGCAGCGGAATGATGAGCCCGTCGCCCGCGAGTCCCACCACCGACCAGACCACGATTGCCACGCCAGCCTTCGTCGGCGACACACCGACTTCGTCCACAAAATAGACGGCGAGGAAGCCGAGCAGGATATCGAGCACAAGGTCCGAGAAGGCGAGCAAGACGAGCCAGCGCCAGACCGCCCCGCGCCGAATCGCCTGCCCTGCGCCGCGAATCGCCTCGCGCAGGGTGGTGTCCTCCGCGTCCGGGTTCGTCGGCGGCAGCTTTCGCAAGGCGATGAGCGCGAGCACCAGCCCGAGGACCGCGAGCATCGCGAAGATGCTCTGCCAGCTCCAGCCGAAGTAGAGCGCCACACCGAGGACAATCGGCCCGGTCACGACCCCGACCGAGCCGGCGAACGTCCACTTCGCCATGAGCTGCTCGGCCTTCGCGTGGTCGGCGTCAATCATCGACCCCTGCGCGAGCGAGACGAAGGCGCCGCTCGCCGGGTAGAGCAGGCAGAACGCGATGAGAAGCACGGCGAACCCGGGCGCGACCGTGATCAGCGCGAGCTGCGCGGCGAACATGATGCCGCCGCCGACGATCAGCCGCCGCCGCCAGCCCGCATCGCCGAGGATGCCGATGACCGGTTCGACGAAGGCGCTGAAGACCGCGGGGACCGCGAGCAGCAGGCCGACCTGCGTGTAGCTCAGCGAGAAATCGTCGCGAATCAGCGGCCAGGCGGATTCGCGGACGCCGAAGACGAACTCGTCGAAGAATTCGATAGCAAAGAAAATGAAGAAAAGTGACGCAAATCGTGCCCGCACAGGAAAACCTCCGCTGCGTTGGCTGACGAATTCAGGTGGTCAGCGCGCTGCGGAGGAGCACGGGGTGAAGCCCATGGCGTGGATCAACGGGGAGGGTGGAACTGCCAGGCCATGGCGAAATTCTAGCCGGACGGCTGGCCAACCGGAAGTCCTGGCGGCTCGAATCGCGCGGGACGGACTCGTGCCGTTAGCGCTTCTTCTTGCCGAAGAACTTGCCGAGGATGCCACCGAGGCTGGTCGAACCCGCGGCCGGTTTCGCGGGCGCCTGGCTGCTGGCTGGAGCCGTCGCGCCAGAGAGACCGCCGAGGAGGTCGCCGAGGCCGCCGGGCAGCTTCAACCCGCCACCTGAGCCGCCACCGCCACCAAGCAGGATCTGGCTGAGGCTGCCGATATCGAGCCCGCCGCTCGACTTCTGCTTGCCGAGATAGCCCATCACCAGCGGCGCGAGCATTTTCATCAGGTCGGCGCCCTGCAGCGAGTTTAGGCCACCAAGCGCCGAAACCTGCGATTCGACCGCCGGCTTACCGTCGCCAAAGACGTGGCCGAGGATGTTGTCGCCTTGGCGCTCTTCGTAGTGGTCGAAGTAGCCGTCGTCTTCGAGCACGGAGCCGTCATGGTCGCGGTCGAGCGCCCCAGCGAGGGCAGCGGCGCCCTCCGGCTGCTTCGTGTTCTGGGCGAGGCCGGCGAGAATCGCGGGGACCGCTGCTGCGAAGGCGGTGTTCACCTTGTCCGGCGGGACACCCAGTTTCGCGGCGATCTGGTCCACCGCGCCGCGGGTTTCGAGTTCCTTCATAAGCGTGTCTACGAGTGATGCCATTGCTGTGCCTCCAGCTCTTGCGGCCGAACCTGGAATGGGACGACCGGATGCGCGCCTCGTCGAAATGCTGCGGCGCTGACAGACCGCCAGGGCAGCTGTTGCCGAGTGAACCCTACCATATCGAGACCCTGGCCAGTCCGCTGCTCTTCGTGCGCAACGTTCATCGTTTCGGCCAGTGGCACAGCACCAGGGCGTGCTCGGTCTCGCGTTCCGCTCCTGGCGGCACACCACTTCCCGGTTGAGGTGAATCCACCACGCAGGAACTGCACAGAAATGCTGGGCGTGAGCGAAAGAGGGAGTTGCTCGAATCCTCCGCGGCTATTCGGTCCGCTGCAACGCCCCGCCGGCGGACACCATGCTCGCTTTACCGGGCGTCAACCGAGTTCAAATATACCCACCCGGGGTATGGACTTCTTGTTTCGGACTTGCCATACTGGACAAGGCGTATTGCGCCCAAAGCATTCCCGGCCCCCAAGTGACGAGAGGTTTGTCAAGAACTTATGCCAGAAGACACACTCACTGATTCGCCCGTTACGAATAGCGATTCCGTTATCGACTCCGTCCTGAGCCGCCTTTCGAATGGCGAGTTCGGCGATACCGATGACGATACTACGAACGACGCGAGCGGTGAGGATGAAGAAACCACAGACGCCGAAGAAGACGAAGAAGAAGAAGAGATCGATGCCGTCGCCCTCCGGACCGAGGAGTCCGAAGGTATCGACGATCCCGTGCGCATGTATCTGCGCGAAATCGGCAAGGTCTACCTCCTCACCGCCGACGATGAAAAGCATCTCGCCCGCCAGATGGAAGAGGGCAACCACATCCGCGAGATCGAAGAGGCGTACATCACGACCTTCGGTCACCCGCCTTCGGCGGCGCGCGTTGCGGTCTCCCTGCTCGAGCAGTGGGACGGCCTGCTCGGCGTCTTCAAGGCGGCGAAGACCTATATCGACGACTTCGACAAGGTCGTGGTCAAGCCCGCGCCGACCTTCGGCGACGATGGCCAGGAGATCGTGCCGCGTGCCCCCAAGTGGCGCGATCCGAACGGTAAGAAGCTCAAGAACATGAAGTACTCCGAGGTCATCGGTGACCCGCAGTACCGTGGCCTCGTCGATGGCGAGGCAGACTACGGCTTCCGCTCGTTTGTCGCCACGAAACTCAAGAAGACCGAAGAGGAAGCCCACCAGCTCCTCATCCAGCTCTCGATCGTGACCCACATCCTCACGCCGGACCTCACCTACCAGATGGGCGAGGAAGCGGGCAAAGAAGAGGACCTGGTTCCGCCGGTCGATGGCCTCGTCGAGAAGATTGCGCCGCTTGAAGAGAAGCTGCGCTACCACTTCGAGACCATCAAGCACAACGGCTTCAAGTCGGAGAAGCGGCTGACCGAAGCAAACCTCCGCCTCGTGGTCTCGGTGGCGAAGAAGTACATCGGCCGTGGGATGTCGCTCCTGGACCTCATTCAGGAAGGCAACATCGGCCTCATTCGCGCCGTTGAGAAGTTTGACTACCGCAAGGGCTTCAAGTTCTCGACCTACGCGACCTGGTGGATCCGCCAGGCCATCACTCGCGCCATCGCCGACCAGGCCCGCACCATCCGCATACCGGTACACATGGTCGAGACCATCAACAAGCTCGTCCGCGTCAGCCGCCGGCTGGTGCAGGAGTACGGCCGCGAGCCCACGAGCGAAGAGATCGCCCGCGGGATGACCGAGTCCGGCAAGGCCGATCAGGCCGCGATGTACACGCCGGAGCGCATCCGCGAGATCCAGAAGGTCTCGCAGGAGCCGGTTTCGCTCGAGACCCCGATTGGCGA
>JBBSKE010000430.1:0-3409 GCA_038256595.1 Tepidiformales bacterium
AACAATGGCGCCGGCTCACACGCCGGGTCTGCGCCGGTCGAACTCGGGGCATTGATGTGCAGTTCCGCGCTGAAGAAGAAGCCCTGGCGGATGCAGAGGTCCACGTCGGCGGTGACGCCGAAGGAGATGAAGAGGTTCTTGAGGCTGAGGTCCGGGATGCCGCTGGCGTCGACGCCGATGAGGCGGGCAACGTCCTTGACCCCGATACCGTCGTAGCTGGCGATGGTGAAGCCCTGGAGCACGACCCATGGCGGTATCGCGGTAATCGACACCTTGATGGCGAGCGTCAGGTCCTTCGTGTCCGGCGCGACGCCGAATTTGAGCTGGCCGAGGAGGCCAAGGTCGAGTGAAACGCCTCCACCAGCACCGATCGAGATGCCGAGCTTGAGCGTGAATGTCTGGATATCGAGCCATGGCTGGCCGAAGGCGTTGTCCCATTCGGAAACCGTGCCGACGAGTTCAATTGAGATACCGTCGATATTCGACGTGATCTGGAGCGTCACTTCGAGCTGAACGACGTCGTAGCACGTGCCGAGGGCGGGGATGTCACCGTCCGGCTCTGGGAGATTGTCGCAGGCCGCGGCATCGGAACGCTGAATGCGGAAGCCCATGTTGCCGGAGAGGCCGGCGGTGAATTCGGTCCCGACCTTGCGGATGAAGAACGAGACCTGGGCGGATTCGACGATTCCCGTCTCGTCGGTGCTGATCTCCGGCAGGAAGACTTCGAGCTGAAGGACAGTGCCGCCGAAGGCAGGGATCTGGCCAACGACCACGAGCGGGCCATCGACCTGGATGTTCAGCTCTGCGAGCTGGTCGATGAGGTCTTCGGGAAGTTCGATGAGCGCAGTGATCTGGATGCCCTGCGTAACTTCGAGGTCGAACTCGCAGGTTTCCGCGTCGATTTCGTCCTGTTCGCAGAAGGTCGGCGCGAAGTAGGCGAAGGTCGGCGGGTCGAGATCGGCGGAGGCGTCTTCGCGGTCAGCGTTGCTGGCCACGATGGCGACATCCGGGAGGTTCCAATTGAACGGGATGCCGGGAACAAGGTCCGCAAGCTCCGGTCCCTCGATGCGGGCGGCGACGAGGAAGTCCACCGGCTCCGCGCCCTTACTGACGCGGAAGAGGGCGGCAATCGGGAAGCTCGCGCCGTTGATGACGAGGTCAGCGTCCGCGAAGAGCGAGAACGTCACCTCAGTCGGGTCTGTTGACGGCGACGCAGGTGAGAAGATCTCGACGTAAAGCGAGACGTCGTTGATTACCAGGTCGATGAGGTCCGGGTTGACGGAGCCGGTGGGCGCGCCCATGGCCACAAGTACGCCTGCAGCGCTGATTCCTGCCGGCGGGTTCGCCGAGGTCAGCGTTGCCTGGATAGTTGCGGAGGTTCCGGTCGAATCGATAGCCAGGTCGACCGAGAGATCGGCGATGGCAGGCCCAAGCGTCACTGAGGCGGAGAAGCCGCCGGTGAAATCGCCGTTGCTGTTGATCGAGGCGTAGACCGCAGCGCCGTTCAGGTCGAGCCAGTCCTGGCCGAAGAGGTTCGGCACGGTGCCGACTTCGAGCAGGACATCGAGCGTGGTGAGGACGGGCGGGCCAGCCTCGACGGCGATGCCGATGGAGCCGGTGACTTCGATTGCGGTCTCGCCATCGGGCATGACCGTGGCGCCGCCGGTGAAGCGCGCCGAGAAGTTGCCGCCGGAGTCCGCGGAGATATCGATCTGCCACGGGGAGGTCAGTTCAATCCACTCCGGGAAAGTCGCCGGGGTGGCCACGGTGAATTCGACCTTGAGGTCGAGGCCGACGGTGGACGGTGTCGATTCGGTTTCGTCCACGAGCCCGAGGGAGGCGCCGAGTGCGCCGGTCAGGCGGACGCCGCCGTCGGGCCCAGCGCCGGTGTCGCCACCGATATCGCCAGCAGCATCAATGAGCGCGCCGCTCTTGACCGAGGCCTGCATGTTGAGCTTGCCGGCCTGGAGGTCGAATTCGTTCGTCGTGTCGTCGATGAGGTCGTCGAGGAGGAGATCGGTTTCGATGTCCGAGTCCTCTTCGAGCAGGTTACTGGTGTCAGTAATGCCGAGAATGGCTGGGCCGAGCGTGATCGGGAAATCCGCAGGCCAGCCAGGAGTGAGTTCATTGAGGTTAATCTCGCCGAACTTGAGGAATGTGTTGACCACCGGGTTCGTCGATGACCCGTTCGGCCAGGTGGCGACCACCCAGAGTTCGCCGCTATCGTTTTCGAACATGTCCATAGGGCCATGCAGGGAGATCGAGGTCGAACTATCGGCGAAGAAAACCTCTGCCGCGGTGCTTGTGAACACCGGGAGCCCTACGACAGGGACGATCACGGAAGCGGCCGGTTCGTCGAGGGCCAATTTGGAGTTGAGGTTCGCCTTGACCTCGCTGTAGGTCTGCCCTTCGAGGTCCACGCGGTTTGGCGCGTTGAGCCCGATGGGGGTGACGGTGAGGGAGATGGTGCCGGCTGCGGTTGCGCCGTTGGATGGCATCGAAATTGCCACCAGCGCGCCCGCGACGACTATGCCAATCGCGCCGGCTGCCAGCCTTCTATCGCCATGACGATAGAGGACCAGCAACGCAAAACCCGCGATCAGCGCTGCCAGAGTGAGTAAGAGTTCCATTTAGCCCCTGTGCTCTCGCCGGTTCAAACTAGCCATTTCAAACCGCTAAAACCGACGCAACTTCGATCCGCAGGACGGAAAGATTCGTGAAAGCACAGCG
Organism: Tepidiformales bacterium; assembly: GCA_038256595.1. GTDB lineage: Bacteria > Chloroflexota > Dehalococcoidia > Tepidiformales > Tepidiformaceae > JBBSKE01. The sequence goes on from JBBSKE010000430.1 coordinate 2,731, forward strand.
ATCGCCAGGGCTTCTCCCGAGAGCGAGTAGCCGGAGTCTAAACGACGCGTTTACTTGGGCGCAACGAAAGTTGCGCGGGTTTTATGCGAATGCAATGCGGGATCGGTCGGATTTCGTGTAGAGGAAGTCGAGCCACGGTGAGCCCCAGAGTGGCGGAGCCAAGTCATCGATTTTTGCGGTTAACGCGCTATTCAGGCGGCTAGTACCGTCCGGGCGTCAGATAAAACTGATATGGATCCAGCCGGCGCATGAGGGTGAGTTCCGCGGCGGTTGGGGCGGGTATTTCCCGCAGATTCGGCGCGATTCGCAGGTCCCAGCCGGTCTCGGCCTGCACGAGTGCGGGGTCAATATTCGGGTAAACCGCCTCGAGCACCATTTCGCAGCTGCCGGACTGGCCACCGTCCGTGGTATCGAACCCGAGCACGCCGAAAGTCGAGACGATGAGGTTGTTCGCCTGCGGCCGCATTCCTGCTCGTTCGCGCCCGCCGGGGCCATCGACATAGCCAGGGCTCGTGTTGAAATCGACCTTTGGAACGAAGCGGCGACGCTCGTGGGGCATGATCGTGATCACGCGGGGCGCGAGGCAGGCGATCTCGGTGTTGCCGCCGGTCCCGCCCAGCCGCCGCTCGGGTGCGAGGTAATCGCCGAGGACGAGCGTGTTCAGGTTGCCGAAGCGGTC
>JBBSKE010000431.1:0-3403 GCA_038256595.1 Tepidiformales bacterium
CTGCTTGTAGTCGCCTTCGGCCCAGAGGCTGCGCTCGGTCGCGACAAGGAGCAGGTTCAGGAGCGCCACCGGGAGGAGGTACTTCCAGGCGAACTCCATGAGCTGGTCGATGCGCAGGCGAGGCAACGTACCGCGTGTCCAGATGAACACGAAGTAGAAGAGGTAGATTTTCATCACGAGAATGAGGTACGGCGGGATCCACTGGTCGAGGCCGAAGAACGACCAGCCCCCGAGGAATACGGTCGCGCCGAAAGCGGAAGCGGCGAGCGCGTAGCCGATATCCATGCCGTAGAAGAGGCCCCACTTCATGCCCGAGTACTCAGTCAGGAAGCCGGCAACGATTTCCGATTCTGCCTCAGCGATGTCGGTCGGCGTTCGGTTCAACTCCGAGCTGACGGCGATGAAGTAGATAACGAAAGCGGCCGGCTGCAGGAAGATGAGCCAGATGTCGAACTCTTTCTGCCAGAGGACCATGTCCTGGAGGCTCAGCGTGCTCGTGAAGAGCACCACGCCGAGGAGCGAGAGGACGAGCGGCACTTCGTAGCTGATCGACATTGCGACGATACGCATCGCGCCGAAAAGCGAGTACTTGTTGTTGTGGCTCCAGCCGGCCATGAAGGCGGCGAGCACCGGAATCGAAGAGATTGCGAGGAAGTAGATGAGCGCGACCGGGAGGTCAGCGAGGATCATGTTCGGGCCGAACGGGATGACCGCGAAGAGCAACACCGCCGGCGCAACGAAGATGATCGGCGCGAGGTTCATGATCAGCGAATCGCCGCCCTTGGGGGTGAGCGCTTCCTTCTGCATCAGCTTGATGGCGTCTGCGATCGGCTGCAGGAGGCCGAACTTGCCGACCCGGTTCGGGCCGATGCGCGACTGCATGCGGCCAATAATCTTGCGTTCGCCAAGCACGCCGACGTAGAGCTGGGATGGCAGCACGAAGAGTACGAAGCTGCCGACGAAGCCGATGAGGACCGCAACGACGGCAACGAGGCCGCTCGGCAGCACTTTATCGAGCGTCTCCAGGATGAGGCTCGATAGGTTCGAAAGGTCGCGGATGTCGTACCACTTGTCCGCATCCTGCGCGAGGAAGAGTGGGTTCATCGGTCAATCTCCCCGACGACCACATCGACGGAGCCGAGGACGACGATGGCGTCGGCGATCGAGCCGCCAACCGTCATTTCTTTGAGGCAGGTGAGATTGATGAACGACGGCGGGCGCATGTGGAAGCGGTAGGGCGTCGGGCCTTCGTCGCTCACGAGGTAGTAGCCGAGTTCGCCGCGAGAGCCCTCGACGCGCGCGTATGCCTCGCCTTTTGGCGGGCGAAGCGCGAGCGGCACCTGGGTGCTGTGCGGGCCACCGGGCAGGCCGCGCATGGCCTGGTCGATGATCTTGAGGCTCTGGCGCATCTCTTCGATGCGGACGATGAAGCGGTCGAAGGAGTCGCCCTGGTAGCCGATGGGGATGTCGAAATCGTACTTTTCGTAGCCGCAGTAGGGGTCCGCCTTGCGGATGTCCCAGGCGATGCCGCTACCGCGAAGCATCGGGCCGGAAAGGCTCGCGTTGGTCGCCATTTCGGGCGAAAGGACGCCTACGCCGCGGGTTCGAACAAGAAAAATCTCGTTCTCGACGGTCATACCTTCGATGTCGTCGAGCAGCTGCGGGAAGGTAGCCAGCACCTCTTTGACCGCTTTTTCGAACTCGCCGCGCGGTTCGAACGCGATGCCACCGATCCGCATGTAGTTGCAGGTGAGGCGCGCGCCGGAGGCCATTTCGAAGATGTCGAGCACTTTTTCGCGCTCGCGGAAGGCCCACATGACGGGGGTCTGCCAGGCGCCGGTGTCGTTGATGAAGGCGCCAACGGCCATGCAGTGGCTCGCGAGGCGTTGCAGCTCGGACATGATCACGCGTATAGCCGAGCCGCGTTCTGGGACCTCGACGCCGGCCAGCTTTTCGACCGCCAGGCAGTAGCCGAGGTTGTTCGTCATGCTGCTGAGGTAGTCGGCACGGTCCGTGAATGGAATGTTCTGGGTGTAGGTGCGCTCTTCGGCGAGCTTCTCCATCGAGCGGTGGAGGTACCCCATGATCATCTCAGCATCGATGATCCGTTCGCCATCGACCCGGACCTTGACGCGAAACACGCCGTGTGTCGAAGGGTGCTGTGGCCCGATGTTCAGCGTAAACGGTTCACTTTTAATCTCGCTGCTCATTCGACCACCTTCACTGGCGGGGCTTCGCGCTTCGCCGTCCCGGAAAACTCGTTCAGACCTGGTTGGAGGCCGCCCGGCATCGAGAGGAAGTCCTTGCGCAGGGGCCAGCCCGGGAAACCTTCCCAGAGGAGGATGCGGTGCAGATTCGGGTGCCCTTCGAAGACGATCCCGAAGAGGTCGTAGGCTTCGCACTCCTGCATCCAGGCGCCATACCAGACGGGCACGGCACTGGGGCAGACGGCCTTATCGCGGTTGAAAACTTCCACTTTGAGCGTGGCGATGTGGTTCTTCATAAACGACTGGACATGGCTGACGACTTCGAAATGGTCCCAGTAGTCGACGGCGCAGAGGTTCGTCAGGTGGACGAGGTCGAGATCCGGGTCATCGCGCAGGGCGGTAGCCGCTTCGACCCAGTGACTGGGATTGAAGTAGCAGGCGACCACATCGGCGCGGGAGACCGAGCCCGGGACGAGCCGTTCGGCCGCTTCGGCAATTTCGAGGCCGGTGAGCTGCAGGGTCATGTGCGCCACTCCAGTGCGCCTTTTTTCCAGGCGGAAAGTAGGCCGACGAGGAGGATGCCAATGAACGAGACACCCTTGAGGTAGCCGACCCAGCCAAGGCTGTCGTACACCAACGCCCATGGGAAGAGGAAGATAATTTCAACATCCAGGATCACGAAGCTGAGCGCGATCGCATAGAAGCGGAAGTTGAACTGCACGCGGGAAGGACCCTCGGTGCGGAGGCCGCACTCGTAGATGTCTTCCTTCACCGGGTCCGAAGGAACGTTCGGCCGGATTCGCGCGTACTTCAGCCCCCACGACGTGATGAGCGCCCCCGCCGGAAAGACGAGAGCGATGATGAAGAGAACGCCGATGGAGCCCCAGTTGTCTAGCACGCCGCCGCCGCTTGTGAAATTTGTCCCTAAAAGACGCCTTACTCTAACACGGCCTAAACAACGGACAAAGGGTAATGGGCTGGTAACGTTCGATGCGGGGATTTGACTGATAGGCAGGGAGTGCAAATTGGTCCAGAAGGGCGCCAACGAACGCGGGCGCTGCCGAACTTTGGGCGCGGCGCGGGCATCACGCCCGCAGCGGCGGGGCCGAATAAATGGAGGCGCGGAGGCTTCGCGGCCGGGAGAGGCGGTAGATGCGCGGTTCCAGGGTAGGAATTCGGGAAGACTTCCGGGGGGA
>JBBSKE010000432.1:0-3380 GCA_038256595.1 Tepidiformales bacterium
CTCGGTCCGTAGGGCCGAGCTGAGCTGTTCGACGGCGAGCGCGACCTCTGCGAGTGCACGCTCCGCCGCCCGCGACTTTGCCGGCTCCAGGACATCGGAAACGATAGCGTCAAGCAGGCGGGGGTAGCCGCTCTCGTCGTTAAGCACCCCATCGCGCCGCTCAAAGGCGAGGCTTCGCAACGTCGACGAGATCGGTAAAACGCGCGTTGCGAGGCCCATCTCTGCGAATGTGGCTGCGTCACTCTCCCGGATCCGGGCCCACTCCGGATGGAGATCGATCCTGGTGAGAACCACGAGTACCACGGGACACACGGCCGCCGCTCTGCGCAGGAAATCCAGTTCCGCCGAAGAAACGGGCGCGGACGCATCGGTCACGAACAGCAGGGCGTCTGCGATGTGCAGATAGCCGAGAGTGGCCGCCGACGTGCCAAGCGTTAATCCGCCAACGCCCGGGGTATCGACGAGTGTGAGCCCGCGCGCCAACAGCGGGTTCTCCAGGGAGATCTCGACGAGGCTGATGTCGTTTGCACCCGTCCGGGTGACCCCTTCTGTGAGGAGAGAGGGCAGGTCCGCGGCATCGACGGACTCCCGAACCTGGGTGCCATCGCGGCTCCTCCAGGCGATCGCAGGGCCTGTTCCGTGCCGCAAGACGGTCAACGTGGCGGTTGCAATGTCGTCATCCACGGGGCAGATACTCTGTCCGAGGAGACCATTGACCAGGGAGCTCTTGCCCCGCTTGTACTCGCCGACCACCGCCACCACGGTATCCGGGCGTGCTGCGCGGTCGCGAGACAGGCTCAGTCTCGCTGCCAGGTCCGGGCGCTGCATCGCCGCCGCGAATTGACCGGCGCCGACGATGAGTGCGTCGAGGGATGGCCCAGGTGGCCGGACATTCGCGTTCGTCGTCATTCGTTCGTTGTCCACGGAAGCGCCGCGAGGGGTTGGCGCTTTGGATTGCGGTAGAATAACGCGAATGATGCGGCATCGCAGAGGGGGCCGGGTTGGGCTACGTTCTCGGGATCGATCTTGGAACCAGTTATGCCGCCGCCGCCATCGACGAGGACGGCAAGACGGAGATTGTCCAGATCGGTTCGCGGGCGGCCGTCATCCCGTCGGTTGTCGTGCTCCGGGCGGATGGCGAAGTTCTTGTCGGGGAGGCCGCGGAACGGCGTTCTTATAGCGAACCGGCCCGCACAGCACGCGAGTTCAAGCGCCGTCTCGGCGACCCGACTCCGATCATCCTTGGCGGAACGCCCTACGGGGCCGAGTCGGTGATGGCGCTTCTCTTCAAGGCCATCGTCTCCCGGGTCGTGGAACAACGTGGCGCGCCGCCCGCGCTCATCGCGATTACCCACCCGGCGAGCTATGGCCCGTACAAGCTCGATCTCCTGGCCCAGGCGACACGCCAGGCGGATATCGGCGAGACCATCTTCCTTTCGGAGCCGGAAGCTGCGGCCATCCACTACTCCGAGCAGGAACGTGTCGAAGCGGGCACGGTGGTGGCGATTTACGACTTCGGCGGAGGCACATTCGACGCCTCCGTCTTGCGCAAGACGGCGGATGGATTCGAACCCCTCGGGCGGCCGGAAGGGTTGGAACGTCTTGGGGGGATCGATTTCGACGAGGCCATTTTCCAGCACGTGCTTGCCGCAATTCGCGACCAGGCACAGGGTCTCGACCCCAACAGTGCCGAAGCCCAAACCGCATTCGTCCGCATGCGCGAGGAATGCCGCGAGGCGAAAGAAGCGCTGTCCGCTGATACCGAAGCAGTCATCGCGGTCGCCCTCCCCAACCTCCACACCGATATCCGCATCACCCGCTCCGAGTTCGAATCGATCGTCTCTCCTCGCGTGCGGGAAACAGTATCGGCGCTCGAACGAAGTGTGCGAAGTGCATCTCTGACGATGACGGACATTAGTCGCATCCTGCTGGTCGGTGGGACATCGCGGATTCCGATGGTTGGCGCGCTCGTTCGCGAATTCAGCGGCCGCCCGGTAGCAACGGATGCGCACCCGAAGCACGCTGTCGCACTCGGTGCTGCGGTTGTGGCCCGTCGCCGCCTTGCGGATATGAACGCGGCTTCTGCACCTGGGGACGAGGAGGCGAAAGCGGGGATCGCTGCCGCCGGAGAGTCCGTGATCCTGGCGACTCCGCTGCTGGCCGTCGATGGAACGCCTTCGCCGGCCGCCGTCGAAGTGCCGAATGTCGCGGTGACGCCCCCGGTGTCAGTCGAGCCCTCGCCAGTGGCTGCAGATCCCTCAGAGATCGTGATGACGCCGCTTCCGGTGGACATCGAGCCGTCGCCAGGGGCTGCGGAGCCGCCGGAGATCGTGATGACGCCGCCTCCGGTGTACGTCGAGCCGGCGGCAGACGTGGCAGGCCCCCCAGAGATTTTCCAGCCGCCGCCTCCGGTGACGGTCTTCGCCGCAGCGCCCCCGGAGGACAGGCCGGCAGCGCCAGTCATTCCGGTGCCCGATCAGATCTTGTTCACAGCCCCACCCACGTATACCGAGCAGGCGGCGCAGGCAGGCCGTGCAGAACCACCAGTTGCCCCCGAAGTCCCGGTGGCGACCGCCGCAAGCGCAACGCCCCAGGCGATCGCCATCGCAACTCCCATCGCCAGCCACGGCGCGAGTTCACCCCCTCCCCCGGCCTCCCCGCCAGCGAAACCGAATTCGATGGACAAAACACCGGCTGGCGGGAATCGCAGGATGCTGGTCATCGGACTGGCGGCAGCGGCCGTAGCAATTGGGGTCGGCGCTGGCCTCGCGTTGATGCTCGGCGGTTCGGACGACCCGGACGCCGCGGCCGAACTTGGCGAGACCGCCACCGCGACGACGTCCGCCAGCGAATCGCCGGAAGCAGAAGAGACGAGCGTTGTCACCGTGGAGCCCACGTCCACGCTGCCGCCCGTCACCTCAACACCAGCGTCTCCATCCGCCACAAACACCGTTCCAGCGCCCAGCGCGACGCCGACGCTCGCCCCGAACACCTCGCGGATCAGCGCGATCGAGGTGGCCGATGGCCGGTACTCAGTCGATTTCGATGTCGCAGGCTTTGCGCCGCAGGTCGCCAGCCAGCATGTCCATTTCTTCTTTGATACCGTGGCACCGGTCCAGGCGGGCGTGCCAGGTGCGGGGCCCTGGTTCCTCTATGGCGGTCCCAGCCCGTTCACTGGCTACGCCGTCACGGACCGCCCACCCGGAGCGACGGAGCTCTGCATCCTCGTCGCCCGGCCGGATCATTCCGTCATCCAGGCCACCGGGAACTGCGTGCAGCTCCCGTAGGGCTATGTGGTCTTGGCGCGGCTGCCCTGGTGTCGGCGCTCCCCGGTCAAGTCCCCTGGCAAATGTCACCATGTTTCGATACCTCCGGGCCGC
>JBBSKE010000433.1:0-3368 GCA_038256595.1 Tepidiformales bacterium
ATCCCCTTCCCCGGACCGGACGTCTTCCGCATCCTGCCCTTTCGCGAACAACTCCTGCGCAGCCTCCTGACCTGCGACCTCGTCGGCTTTCACACCCCGAGCTACCTCCAGAACTTCGTCAGCACCGTGCGCAGCGTGCTCGGCATCGAAAGCTTCGTCGACGAAATCCGGAGCGACGACCAGGTCACGCGGCTCGGCGTCTTCCCCCTCGGGATCGATTTCGCACGCTGGGAGCAGCTCGCGGCCGAACCATCGGTGGTCGCCCGGATCGCCGCCCTGCGCGAGGAACAGGAGGGTCGCGGCCTCAAGCTGCTCCTCGGGATCGACCGGCTGGATTACACCAAGGGCATCCCCCGGCGCCTCCTCGCCATCGACCGGCTGCTCGAAAAACACCCCGAATGGCGCGGCAAGCTCCGCATGGTCCAGGTCTCGGTTCCCTCACGCGGCGCGATCGCATCCTATGGCGCCTTCGGGCGGCAGGTCGACGAACTGATCGGGCGAATCAACGGCCGCTGGTCGGACGAGCAATGGGCGCCGATTCACCACATCTTCCGCAGCATCGATGAGACCGAAGTGGCAGCGCTCTACCGGGCCGCCGATGTGATGCTCGTCACCCCCATGCGCGACGGGATGAACCTCGTGGCCAAAGAGTTCGCCGGCGCCCGCATCGATGGCGATGGCGTGCTGGTCATCTCCGAGTTCGCCGGCGCCGCCTCGGAGCTTGGCACGGCCCTCCACGTGAACCCGTTCGATATCGACACCACCGCCGAGCGGATTCGCGAAGCGCTCGAAATGGACGAATGCGATCGCCGCGAACGGATGGCGAAGATGCGCGAGCGCGTGCGAGCGTATACCTCGCTCTCCTGGGCGGCGGAATTCATCGACACGCTCGAACAGCGCCCCGCGCCGCAGGTCATGCACCACGCCTCCGAAGGGGCACTCTGCGACATCGTCGAAGTCGTTCGCGGTGGCCGCCACTCCCGGCGCCCGCTCCATCTCCTGCTCGACTACGATGGAACGCTCGTGCCGATCGAAGAGACGCCAGAGCTCGCGGCCCCGAAGGACGACCTGAAATTGCTCCTGCATCGCCTGAGCGAGCGGCACGACACCGCCATCGAGGTCATCAGCGGGCGGCCCCGGCTGGACCTCGACGAGTGGTTCGCGCAGCTGCCGATCGGCCTGCACGCCGAACACGGCACCTGGTCGCGCAATCGCGGGCAGCCCCACTGGAAAGCGAACGCGCCCAGCGACCTTCGCTGGAAGGAGGCCGTCCACCGCCTGCTTGGCTACTACCTTTCGACCACCTCGGGCAGCTTCTCCGAGGAGAAGACAACCTCGGTCGCATGGCATTTCCGGCGGAACACGGACGAATTCCACGGCGGCACGAGTTTCGGCGAGTTCAAGGCGCGCGAACTGCGTCAGACGCTCAAGGAAGTGCTCGCCTCGGTGCCGGCCTACGTGCTGACCGGGCACAAGGTGGTCGAAGTCGCGTCCGCAGGCATCAGTAAGGGCGTCGTCGTGCGCTCGCTCGTCTTTTCGGACCCGTCACCGATCATCGTTGCCATCGGCGACGACCGCACGGACGAGGACATCTTCGCGGCGCTCCCCGCGGACGCGATCACCATCCGCGTCGGCCCCGGTGCGACCCGAGCGCGCTACCGGCTCGAAAGCCCGCGTGATGTCCGCGCGCTGCTCGAACGGTTCGTCGAATCGCCCCTCGCGATCGGCAAGTAGCAACCGCCCGTATCCTGTTTCGCGAGACCGTCCATGACGAAGTTTTCTGTGAAAGGGCGGCTCTCGGCTCGCGCCGGGAGTTCGAAGATAGCAGCGGATGGCAACGAGCAGCGGACTCCATCTGAACCTTCGGACGGGCATCACGACACTGGTCGTGGCGCTCGTCATTGGCGCGATCGCCTGGGCGTTCGCCTCGGGCTTCGTCGATGTCCGTGCCCTGACCCCGGCGCAGCGGCAATCGGCCCTGGAAAAGCAGGCGAACTCGCTCATGCCCCCGGGCAGCGATACCTGGTGGGCCGAATTCTATGAGTGCGCGACGGTCGCGATGCATCCCGATTGCGCCTCGCTCAACTACGGCTTCGAGCGTCTCAAGGGCACCGATGCCAGCCGGCAGATACAGGACGCCGCCCTGGCGAACGGCTGGAGCATCGACGACGACCACTCCTATCCCGACTACATCGCGTTCAAGCGGCCGGGATTCACGGCATCTGTCTACCTGGAGGACGCCGATACGGCAGACCCCTGCCTGCCGGACGTACCGGCGGCCTCGTGCATGGCCTACGTGGATATCCAGAAGGATGGGATCCGCTGGCCGTGAGGCAGAACATCCTGCTTTGAGAGTGTCTCTCGCGAGCCAATCACCGCACCCATGCTGCGACTGCAACGGATTCGCCAGCCGCACAATCCCCGGCTGCGATATTCCCCCGTTCGTGCAGCAGGTACACTCCGAACACGAAGGAGTCGCACGTGAAGATTCGCCGACGCTCGGAAGCATGGAAAGACGTAGATGATCGCCGCGGGAAGGCGGGCCCCTCCGGCAGCCTCGGTGGCCTGCCAATGGGCGGTATGGCGAAACTTGGCATCCCGGGCATCATCATCGCCCTCGTCGTCGCCTTCCTCGGCGGCGGCTCGCTGTTCGGTGGCGGCGGAAGCGGCACGGGTACGTCCTCGGGCGGGGGCGGCGGCCTACCGGACATCTTCAACCAGCTCCCCGGCGCCCAGACTGGCACGTCGAACGTCCAGGAGCGTACCTCCAATAGCGACGACGATTTCGCCGACTTCAGCGCGAACGTGATGCTCGATGTCCAGGAGAGCTGGGAGCGGCAGTTCTCCGCTGCTGGCGGCTCCTACGAGCGCGCGGGCCTCGTCTTCTTCAGCGGCTCCGTCTCCACGGCCTGTGGCAACGCAACCTCCGCGGTCGGGCCGTTCTATTGTCCCGGCGACCAGAATGTCTACCTCGACCTCGATTTCCAGAAGGAACTCGCGACCAAGTTCGGTGCCGACGGCGACTTCGCCTGGGCCTACGTCATCGCCCACGAAGTCGGCCACCACATCCAGTACCTCACCGGCGTGAACCAGACCGTCCGCGACGAATCTGCCAAGAACCCGAGCGAGGCGAACGACCTCTCCGTGCGCCAGGAGCTCCAGGCAGACTGCCTCGCCGGCATCTGGGGCAAGAGCGCCTACGAGGCCGACATCCTCGAAAGTGGCGACCTCGAAGAGGGCCTCCGCGCCGCCGAACGCGTCGGCGACGACTGGATCCAGAAGAATCTCGGTAGCGGCAAAGTCAATCCCGACGGCTTCACCCACGGCACCTCCGAACAACGCCAGAAGTGGTTCAACATCGGCTTCAA
>JBBSKE010000434.1:0-3365 GCA_038256595.1 Tepidiformales bacterium
GATCGCGCACATCCGGGACGGGGTATACGTCAACTTCCTGCAGCGCGAGGGCGAAACTCGTGTGCGCGAGGCCTACCCAGACGAGGTCTACGCCCGCCTGGCCGAAATCAAGGCGAAGTACGATCCGGACAACGTATTCCGCTACAATCAGAACATCCGGCCGGGGTCGGTGGCCCAGCGCGCCGCCGCTTGAGCTCCGGCGTCAACCTCAGCGTGACGGGCAAATGGGCGATCGTTCGATCGCCCATTTGCCCATCACGCTGAAGTTGATGTCGGAGCTCAAGCGGCGGCGCGCTGGGCCACCGGTTCTGGCCGGATGTTCTGGTTGTAGCGGAAGACGTTGCCTGGATCGTACTTCGCCTTGATTTCGGCCAGTCGGGCGTAAACCTCGTTCGGGTAAGCCTCGTGCACACGAGCTTCGCCCTCGCGCTCCAGGAAGTTGACGTACACCCCGTCCCGGATGTGCGCGATCTTGCTCCAGAGTTCGTCGGTCCAGCTGCGGATCGCGTCGCCATCCTCCGCCGGGTCCATCCAGAGGCCGAGGAGCGCAACGAAGTACTTCCGCTCGCGGTGCGCGAACGCAGTGCTGTTCAACGGAATGCGAGCAAGCTCGCCGCCCATGCCGCGGAGGTGAACGCCGCACATGGGACCGGCTGCGTTGTTGACTCCTTCGATCATGTCATCAATCGTGGCGTCCGGGATCTCGTCCGTGAACATCATCCGAATAGCCGCACCGTGCCGCTCTTCGGCGAAAGCCATGAACTGGAACATTGCCGGGTAGGGAAGCGTATCGACGACGTCCGCGACCGGCTCCGCAAGTGCGCGCAGTGGCGCAGTCGCTGCCGGGCCTTCCGCCAGGTCACCAGTGAACGCGACCAGGATGAGGACGACCGGCTTCCCAACCCACGCATCTGGAACAAAAGGTGCAGGCGGTGCGGCCACAATGGTCGCCATGGTAGTCAGGCCGTCTGGCGCATTCGGTACGTAATCGAGGTAGCCGCGAACCACTTCCCTGGTCGCGGGAAGGATGAGGGCACCGCCATAGATGTGGCTCACCGGCACCAGCTCGAACTCGAACTCGACGACGATCCCGAAGTTACCGCCGCCTCCGCGGATGGCCCAGAAGAGGTCCGAGTGCTCGAGGGGGCTGGCCGTGATGATCTCGCCGTCAGCTGTGACTATCTTTGCCGACCGCAGACGGTCGGCAGCGAGGCCGTACTTCCGCACGAAATAGCCGATGCCGCCGCCTGTGACCAGGCCACCGAAGCCAACTGTGCCAGTGTCGCCAGTCGAGAGGGCGAGGCCGTGCTCGTGTGCAGGGATAGCGAGGTCGATGCTGCGGGCGCCACCCTGGACGCGTGCGACCTGGCGCTCGGGAAAAATCTCGACTCCGCGCATTTGCGTCATGTCGATGGTCATGGCGCCGTCAACCACGCATAGGCCGGGCACCGAATGACCGCCGCCACGGACGGAGAAGGGGATGCGATTGGCTCGGGCAAACTTCACGGATTCAGCGACATCCGTAGCGTTCGTACATTTCACGATGAACGACGGGTAGTTGTCGTAGGTGAAGCCGCGCATCTCGCGAGCTTCCTGATACTGGTCGTCTCCCGGGAGAATGATCTCTCCATTGATGCGCTCCCTCAGACCGTCAATTCCGTTCTTTCGGGCTTTCCGTTCTTCGGCAATCGATACTGTCGTGGTCATTGGTTACTCCTTCATTTGCAGCGTTGTGTCCGCGCTTGATGAAAGGAGTATCTGCCGGAGCCGAGGGCTTTCCCTCCGCCAAGTGCCAGAAAGCGGCGTAACCTATTCGGGGGAGTGACGCGCTATACGGACGGTCTATCTCGACCGACTGCCTTTTGTGGATTCACGACGGACACGGCGATATGGAGCGCGGAGTCGGACGCGCTATCCCCGCAGGACGAGGCCGGATTCGGCCTGGGTGTACTGGCGGCCGCATTCGGGGCAGGTGAGGGATTCGTCGAGGCGGCGGGCGCAGATGCAGACCCAGCCGACGGGCTTCGCGGGGTTGCCGACCACGAGCGCATGGTCCGGGACGTTTTTCGTGATGACGGAGCCGGCGCCGACGAGCGCCCAGCGGCCCACTTCGATCCCGGGGAGGACGACCGAGCGCGAGCCAATCGCGGCGCCGAAGCGGACCGTCGCGCCCTCACATTCCCAGTCGCTCGCGGCCTTGATGCTGCCGTCGGCGTTGATCGCGCGCGGGAAGCGGTCGTTCGTGAACACCACTTCAGGGCCGACGAACACGCCATCTTCGAGGGTCGTGCCTTCATAGACGCATGAATAGTTCTGGATCTTGCAGTTTGCGCCAACGTGGACATCGGCGCCGATGTAGGCGCCCTTGCCGATAATCGTGCCCGCGCCGACGACGGCGCCGCTGCGAACCTGGACCTGGTGCCAGGCGGAGGCGCCAGCTCCCATGGTCGCGCCATCCTCGACGTGGGCGCTGGGGTGAACGCGGGCGGTCGGGTCGATGCTCACGAGGCGGGCTGTCCCTGTTCTGTTTCTACTTCGACGCGCGGCGAATCGTGGGCGAAGCGGCGCGGCACGAGCATGATCCGGCGGCGGAGTTCGTCGAGGTCGTCCTGGACGACGCCGAGTTCGTCGATCAGCCGGTTGAGCTCCGGTTCTGTGATGTTCGCAGAGGCGGTGAGGCGCATGACCTTCGGGTGGTGCGTCGGTTCGAGCTGTTCGAAGTCGGCGACGAGCTCTTCACGCAGCTTTTCGCCAGGGCGCGGGCCAGTGAAAACGACTTCGATATCGGCACCCGGGCGGAGGCCGCGGAGGCGAATCATGCGCTCGGCGAGTTCGAGCATGTTGATCTCTTCGCCCATGTCGAGCATGTAGATGTTGCCGCTGCCGCCGAAGGTGCCGGCCTGGATGACGAGGCTGACCGCCTCCGGGATGCTGATGAAGTAGCGCCACATGTCGGGGTGGGTGATGGTCACCGGGCCGCCGCGTTCGATCTGGCGCATGAAGGTGAGCGGCGCGGAGCCGCGGCTGCCCATGACGTTGCCGAAGCGGACCGCGACGAATCGCGTGCGGTCGCTCTCCTTCGAAAGCGCGAGGACCATGAGCTCGGCGATACGCTTGGTCGCGCCCATGATGCTGCTCGGGCGAACGGCCTTGTCGGTCGAAATCAGGACGAACGTGCCCGACTGGTAGGTGCGGGCGGCGCGCGCGACGTTCACCGTGCCCACAACGTTCGCGCGGAACGCCTCGTCCGGGTGCTCTTCCATGAGCGGTACATGCTTGTAGGCGGCCGCATGGTAGACGAGTTGGGGCCGAACGCGGTTGAAGATTGAATCGTTCTTCCCGTTGTCCATCACGCTCGCTATCCA
>JBBSKE010000435.1:0-3359 GCA_038256595.1 Tepidiformales bacterium
CCCTCGCGCGTCATGTCGTCGACCGTTGGTCCCAGCCCGCCCGTGCAGATAATGACGTCCGAGCGGTTCCAGGCGCGCTCGAAGGTCTCGCCGATGCGCTCCATGTTGTCGCCGACGACCGACTTGTAGAGCAGGTCGATGCCGAGTTCGGGGAGTTGGCGCGCGAGGTATGCGCTGTTGGTGTCGATGATCTCGCCGAGCAGGAACTCGGTGCCGATGGCGATAATTTCCGCTTTCACGCGTGCAGCTTAACGCCGTGCCGGGGTTCCAGATAGAGCGATCGCGGCCAGTTCGAGCCCTTCGAACTCCGGTCGAAGCAGGCTGTCACTGGCGCGAAACAAAACTCGTCGCCCGCGGCTACGAATTAGCGCTTCGCGAGAGGAAATCGGCGACCACGAGTGGCGTCCCGGCCACCACTGAGGGCGAGAAAATAGTTGCCGGTTCGCCGCCGGGAGTGGTCACGAGCCCGCCGCCTTCGCGCACGAGGAGGATACCCGCTGCCGAATCCCACGGCTCCAGACTGGCGTGGAGGTAGAGGTCCCAGCGGCCCACGGCGGCGTAGGCGAGCCCGAGTGCGGCCGAGCTCATGGTGCGAATGCCCTGCACCTCCGGCCACGTGCGCCGGGCGATGTCGAGCTGCGCGCTTCCGAGCGCCGCATCGAACCCGAGGTCGATCGAAATGACTGACTCGGCGACTGTTTCGGCGTTCGAGACACGTGTCGAGCGCCCGTTCAGAGTCAGCCCTTCTCCGCGAATCGCGAGGTACTGCTCGTCGAGGAGCGGCTGCTGAATGAGGCCCAGTACCGGTTCGGAATCGAAGCAGAGCGCGATGCTGAAGCAGAAATGCGGGATGCCGCGCGAAAAATTCTTTGTGCCGTCGAGCGGGTCGATCACCCACATCCAGCCGTTTTCGCGCGTGTTCGAAGCATCCTCTTCGGCGAGGATCGCGTGCTCCGGGAAGGCTCTTCGGATAAGCGCAGTGACCTCGCGCTCGATCGCCTCGTCGACTTCGGTGACCACGCTGCGCTCGCTCTTCGTACGCGACACGCCGGTTCGACCGAAGCCCTCGCTCATCCGGATGGCGGCAAGACGAGCGGCCTCCTGGGCGACTGCGACTGCCGTCCGGCCATCGTCCGCGAGCGGAAGTTCGGGGAGTGTCACGATGGGCGGAGGTCGCGCGCCGAGAGGCCGTTCCGCTCGCTCCACGATTCGCTCGCGACCAGGACGTCGAGCGGGATGCGCCATTGCGGTGCGGTTTCGCGCACCTGCAGGTCTTCGGGGAGCGACTCGACCTCACCAGGGATGCCAATCGCGACGACCGCCAGCACGCGCAGGTCGTCTGGCGCTCCAAAGGCGGCGCGCACGCCTCCCTCGTCGAACCCTGCCACCGGGTGAGCCACGAGGTTGAGCGCTGTCGCCTGGGCGAGCAGGTTGCCCGTCGCGATGCCAGCATCGAACGACCAGGCGTCGCGGCCGACCACTCCCGGCTTCGTCAGCGCTTCAGCGTCTGGCCGGGTGGTGATGGCGACGAACAGCGGCGCCTCCGCTCCCCAGACGCGATTTCCTTCCGAGAGCGCAGCCACGACGGCAGCGTGGGTCGGGTTATCCGCGGTCACGAGCAGCCGCGTCGCCTGCGTGTTCCCGCGGCTCGGCGCGACCGAGAATGCTTGCCAGAGCAGCTGTTGCAGGGCGTCCGGGACTGCGGCAGGCGAGAATGCACGCTTCGCGCGGCGTTCGGAAAGGGCGGCGAGGAGTTGCGGTTGGTTTGGCATCGCCCTCCATGGTGCCACCACCGGCCGGGCACGGCTACACTTCGGCCACGAGAAGATTACCCCGGGAGAACGATGATGCCAGAAGTCCACGTCTACCTTGCCGCCGGCCGCAGCGAGGACCAGAAGCGCAACCTCATGCGCGAGATTACCGACGCCGTCGTGAAGAATACCGGCTCCCCGCTCGATTCGGTCACCGTCCAGATCATCGAGGCGCCGCTGATCGACAAGATGAAGGGCGGCGAGACCTTCGCGGACCGCCGCAAGAAGTAGCGCCATGCTCACCGTCTTCGGCCTCGACCTCGCCTGGACGGCGCACCGCGAGACCGGCGTCTGCATCGTGCAGTTCCCGGCTGGTGCGGATTCGAACGAGGGCAACTTGCTCGAACTTTCCTCGCGGGTGGTCACTCCCGACGGCATGGCCGATGAGATTGCCGTGTTCGACGGCGACGTGCTCGCAGCGGTCGATGCGCCACTGGTCATCGGGATCGAACGAACCGCCGAGCGGCAACTCGCGCGCGTCTTCGGAAAAGCGAAGGCCTCGGCCTACCAGGTGAACGAAGCCTTCCTCGCGGGCTTTAATGGCATGGCTGGGCCGCTGCTGATGGCCGAACTGCGCCTCCGTCGCTTCGAACACGGCATCCCGATCCTGGGGCAGGGCCGCTGCGCCGTCGAAGTCTTCCCCCATGCCGCCCACGTCTCCCTCTTCGCCCTCGCCGAACGCCTCCTCTACAAGAAGGGCCGCCTCGATACCCGGCGTGAGGGCATGCTCGCCTACCAGCTCCATCTCTCGGCGCTGCTCGCCAGGGAATGGCCCTGGGCGCTTCGAGACGAGCGAATCGGGGACGCCCTCGACCCCGCAGCGATCCTCGGCCGTGGAAAAGCGCTCAAGTCACTCGAGGACCAGCTCGACGCTCTCACCTGTGCATACACAGGCTGGCACATCGCCAGATACGGCCCCGCCGGCGCCCACATCTTCGGCACACCCGAAACCGGCCTCATCGCCGTCCCCAAATGGCCCGCGGAACTTGCGCAAACCGCCGCATATTGTGAAGTTGCTAGTTACTAGAGGTCCCCACAGCCGGGAGCTGACTGCTGGCTCTGGCCGCCTGAACGCAACAACGTATCGGGAATCTCGTACGTAACGACTAGCAACTCGTAACTAGCAACTAGGAGCTCCCAATGCCTACTCTCGTCCTGCTTCGTCATGGTGAAAGCACCTGGAATGTCGCCAACCGGTTCACCGGCTGGACCGATGTCGACCTCACGCCCAAGGGCACCCAGGAAGCAGCCGAGGGCGGCCGCCTCATGCTCGAGGCCGGCTACCAGTTCGATGTCGCCTACACGTCGCTCCTCAAGCGCGCGATTCGCACCCTTACGATTGCCCTCGAATCGATGGACCTCGTCTGGCTGCCCGTGGTGAAGGATTGGCGCCTGAACGAACGGCACTACGGCGCGCTCCAGGGCCTCAACAAGGCCGAGACGGCCGCAAAGTTCGGCGACGACCAGGTGCTTGTCTGGCGCCGCAGCTACGACATCCCGCCGCCGGAACTGGATATTACGGACGAACGCCACCCCTCACACGACCGC
>JBBSKE010000436.1:0-3355 GCA_038256595.1 Tepidiformales bacterium
AAACCTCCGCTGCGAGGCGAGGTGGAGTGGAAGAGGGCCAGCGGAAGGCGCTGGAACGGCGAGACCGTGCCCAGGGTGGCCGGGTTGGACCATTCGGCGACGAGGTAGAACACCGTGCAGATGGCGAGCAGCGCTCCCGAGGTCACGAAGATGAGGATGTAGTCGAGCGGCAGCTTCCTGGGGCTCACTCCCTGCACCACGGCGAGGACCGGCAATGCCCCGAGCGCTCCGAAAGTGACGAGCGCCCCCACCGTGACCAATACGAAGCCATCGCCCGCAAACCCATGCATATCGCTCCCGGTGACGGTGAACCCGGCGTTATTGAAGGCGGAAATGGCGTGAAACAGGGACCACCACACTCCCGTCACCGGCGAGACGCCCGCCTCGACGAAGGCGACGTAGAGGACGACCGTCCCGACGCCCTCGCAGACTGCCACATAGACCGCGATCCGCTTGGCAAAGCCGAGGGCCTCGCTGAGGGACGGTGATCCGTAGTACTGGCGTAGCAGATGCTGGTCACGCACTCCCACGCGCCGGCCGAACGCCCAGAGCACCGTGGTCACACCGAGCATGTAGCCAAAACCGCCCACCTGGATGAGCAGCAGAATTACCGCTTCGCCAAAGAACGTGAAATGCGTCTGCGTATCGACCACCGTGAAGCCGGTAACGGTGATTGCCGAGACGGCGGTGAAGATGGCCACGTGGAAACTCGTGACCTCCCCCTCTTCGTTCGCGAAGGGCAGCGTCAGGATGAGCGCGCCGATTCCGATGAACATGAGGAAGCCGACGATTATGCGCAGTGCGCCCGTGCCGAGGGGGCGGCTGGGTGTCTTCTGGTCGGCCTCGAAGGTATGGGTTTCGAGCCTCGGAATGCGCACGATTCTTGGTCCCGGCATCCCGCACCCCAGCCTCTACCGTCGCCCCGGTGGCCGGGATCATACCCGACGCATCGCGCCGCGGTACAGACTGTGCTGCGGCGCCGGCAATGGGTTTTGCACCCTGCTAGCCCAGCCGGACGCTCTGTTCTGGGAGCATGTAGGTCGTGCGCCGGTGCCGTTCCCGGCCCATCGCGAGCACCAGCAGAAGTGGCCCAAAGCGCCCGACGAGCATCGCCCCCATGAGCACGAAGCGCGCCGGGATATTGTGGTCCGGCGTGATGCCGGTCGAAAGGCCCACCGTCGCCAGCGCGGAGACAGCTTCGAAGAAGAGCGGCAGGAACGGTTCGTTCGAGAACACCGTAAGCGCAGTCGTCGTCCCGAAGACGACGGCGACACCAAGCAGCGCGACCGCGAGCGCCTGTCGCATGACCGTTGGCGGCAATTCGCGGCGAAACGCGACGATTCGCTCCTCGCCCCGGAGTGTTGCCAACATGGCAAAGAACAACAAGGCGAACGTGCCGACCTTGATGCCCCCAGCGGTCGACCCGGCAGCGCCGCCGATAAACATCAGCCCAATCGTGAGCATCAGTGACTGGTCTTCCATCTGTCCGACGTCAAATGCCGCGAAACCCGCGGTGCGCGGCGAGGCCGCCTGGAAAAACGCCAGTGGGATTCGCTCTAGCGGCGAGACCGTGCCAAGGGTCCCTGGGTTCGACCATTCGGCAACGAGGAAGAAGCCGGTGCCCATCACCAGCAGCGCGCCTGAGGTGACGAAGATGAGGAGGTAGTCGAGCGGCATCTTCTTGAGGCTCACGCGCTGCAGGATCGCGATGATCGGCAGCGCGCCGACCGCACCGAAGATGATGAGCAGCGACAGGGTGATAAGCACGAGGCTGTTGCCGGCGAAGGGAGTCATGTCCGCGCCGGTGATATTGAATCCGGCGTTATTGAAGGCCGACACGGCGTGAAAGATGGCCCACCAGACACCGGTCGAAGGCGAGACCCCCGCCTGGACGAAGAAGAGGTACAGGACAAGCGCGCCGATGACCTCACAGGCGATGGCGTAGTAGGCGATTCGCTTGGCGAAACTGAGCGCCTCGCTGATCGACGGCGAACCGTAGTACTGCCGCAGCAGGTGCTGGTCGCGCAGGCCCACCCGCCGCCCGAAGACCCAGAGCGCGGTCGTCACGCCGAGCATGTAGCCGAGACCGCCGATCTGGATGAGGACGAGAATGACCGCTTCGCCGAACAGCGTGTAGTGCGTCTGCGTATCGACCACATTGAGGCCGGTCACCGTGATTGCCGAAACAGCCGTGAAGAGCGCGACATGGAAGGTCGTGGCGTCGCCGTCCGCGCTTGCGAATGGCAGCGTCAACAGGAGTGCGCCGGCGCCGAGAACGATCAGGAAGCCAACGATGATACGCAAAGCGCCAGTGCCGAGGGGGCGGCTGGGCGTCTTCTGTTCGGCCTCGAACACCCGGGTTTCCAACCGGGGAATGTGTACGACTCTCGGCCCCGTCATCGGCCTCCCAGCCTCTACCGCCACTACGGTCGCGGGCATCATACCCACGCCCCGCGCCACGGTACAGGAAGCCTTCGCAGCGAGGAGCGTCTCGCCGCATGGTGGAGGAGCCATCCGCCCGCCCTCCACCCATGGCCGCTCAGCGTTCGACTGAGGCGCTCCTGCCCGGACGGCCCTGGAATCGAAGTCGCACCGAATTGCGGGAGGAACCGGTGCCGGTACGAGCCGGGAATTGGCTGCGGGGACCCCGGTCCGGGCAAACCGCTAGACTGGCTCGACGCTATGGCGAAGGCAATCCTCCTTGGCGACACGCACATGCCGCGGTTCGGCCGTCTGCTGCCGGGTCCACTCGTCGAGGGCCTGCAGGGAGCGGACGTCATCATCCATGTCGGTGACATCACGGACCGCTTTGTGCTCGACCTGCTGCGCAGCTACGCGCCTGTCGAAGCCGTGGCCGGCAACAACGATCCCCCCGAATTGGCAGCCGAACTGGGCTTCACGCGTATCGTCGAAGTGGGGAGACTTCGCTTCGGATTGACGCATGGACATCTCGGGCCTGGACGGACGACGCCGGAGCGCGCCATGCGGGCGTTCGCTGGTGTCG
Source organism: Tepidiformales bacterium (assembly GCA_038256595.1). Taxonomy (GTDB): domain Bacteria; phylum Chloroflexota; class Dehalococcoidia; order Tepidiformales; family Tepidiformaceae; genus JBBSKE01. The sequence continues at coordinate 3,005 of JBBSKE010000436.1, forward strand.
CCCAGCCGTTGGACGCGATCTGCTTCGGCCACTCGCACATCCCGCTGATCAAGCGTGTTGATGGACTCTGGCTGCTCAACCCGGGCTCGCCGACTGACCGGCGGAGGCAGCCGGAATTCAGCTTCATGCACGTGGACACAGACGGCGGTGTAATCAGCGCCAGTCTTGTGACATACCTGGCGTGGCGTGAACCGGGTGGTCGAACCAGGAAGCAGCTTTCCTGAGGTTCGAGAAGCCAGCAAGGCCGCCCGACGACGTGGGTCGTGAACCCTGTGCCATCGGACGCCGGCCGCGATCGGCAGGCGCGGGGCCTGCGGCGGGGGCTCTGGTGGTGAGTCACCCGACCCCGAG
>JBBSKE010000437.1:0-3343 GCA_038256595.1 Tepidiformales bacterium
CAATTTACCAACAGCTCCAGTTGGTTTAGCTGTCCTCAGCGACGGAATACGAAATTCCTTCATCCAGACGGGCATGAATTCATCACCTGGCGTACTGAGCCACGTTTCGACCTCTCGCCGATCCCGCTCTTGCTTGTTATGGACGCCTTCTTGATATCGGTTGTCAAGGGCTGAGATGATGAACCATTTCTCGAGTTTCCGATCAGCCTCCGCGCGGTCCGCACCCTTCAGGCCTAGGCTTTCCAAGTGGTTCAAGGCGACCGCGAAAGGCGCGAAGATTGAATCGTATGGCACGAGGTCAGAGGAATGGTCGAGCCCGACTCCAAGCCTGATCGTTAGGAACGCGCCCGCGCGTTCAAGCAGTTCGGGAGCCTGATTTCTGAACGTTGCGTAAATGTCCGGCTTAATTGTCTTCGGAAGAAGCGATTTCTTCGGAGATCGCTTCGCCAGCAAGGCGATCGTCTGTAGGAAGATTTCTCCAACTTTGTCCATTTGTGGGTAGTATTGATCGTAGATTGCCTTATTTTCGTTGACTTCCGAGACGAGCCGAATCCCAGATGGATACAGGACGGCAACTACGAGTTCGAATGCGTTTAGCGGTTGTCCGGTTGTGTTCAACGTCGTGAAGATTCTGCTGATCGCTTGAACTGGCCTCGTTCGTTCAACTTCTGTTACGGGAACGTGCAGATCTAAGCCGTTCGCCAGATGGTCATCGACTATGGCGTTCCAGAATGCCGACCGGTCCGGGTGGATCTGAAGGTATGAGCGCTCTGCTGCTCGTAGCGCCGGCCGCTCGGCCAGAGATCGGGTAAATAGCAGTCCACGGGTAATGGCGGCGTGAGGATCTCCCAAGGATCGGCCCTTCATGTAACCGTCTTCCGGGTCCAGCGTCTCCATAAATTCTCGAACGGCATCAGCTGAGTCGAATCGCAGCTTAGCCTCTTCGCATAGGCCCCAAAGCCGTTCGAGGTCAACATAATATTGAGATTTCCCTGTGCCGTAGCGGAGGGCGAGTCCGGCAGTGATGCGCTGCTGTCCATCCAGCACATAGCCCTCGGGTTCTACCCCTTCCACCATCGTTCCTTTGAACGCTCTTGCCTCGATAGGAACTTCCGGATTCCTCTCCATCAAGAGAAACGAACCGATTGGGTACCTCAGGCGCAAGCTGTCGAACAAGTCGATGGCTTGCTTCTGCACCCAGACATAGTTGCGCTGAAATTCAGGCAACTGGAGAATTCCGGTCCGGGCTTGTTCCAGCAGTTCGTTGAAGGGGCGAGTGGAGATAGGCATGGTGCAAAATCATACTTCACCCTTCTGACTAGACACATATGAGCCGCGGTACGATCGCCATCACCCCCTCACTCCACCACCACCGGCAGCCCGGCCACCACCTCGGCCGGGATTAGCTCCCAGTCGGCCACTCCATCCGCTGTCAGGGTCACCTCCAGGAGCGCGGTGGTGTTGGCGTCGCCTTCGAAGCCGTCGAAGACGAAGTTGCCGAGGCTGTAGGCGATGAGCCCGCCGCCGTACTCCTCGACCTCCTGGAGGACGTGCGGGTGGGTGCCGATGACGAGCGTCGCGCCGGCGTCGATGGCCGCGTAGGCGAGTTCGCGCTGGTTCGCGTTCGGGTTGGGCGCGTACTCCTCGCCGAAATGGAGCATGACCACCACGAGGTCCGCAGAGGCGTGCGCGGCATCGACGGCGGCGGTCACCGTCTCTGGGTCGGCCCAGGCGACACCCGGGCGGCTAGACGTCGCCTCCCAGGTGCGGCGGCTGAACCCCTCGCCCTCGGCGGGAGCATCGAGCAGGCCGACGAAGGCGATGCGCAGCCCGTTTCGCTCGAGAACCTGGGCGGCGCTGGCCGCTGCGAGGTTCTCGCCGGCGCCGACCGAGAAGATGCCCTGCTTCCGGAGTTCGGCAGAGGTGTCGGCGAGCGCGATCGGCCCGTAGTCCATGGCATGGTTGTTCGCGAGCGAAACGAGGTCGAACCCGGCGAGTTGCAGGGCCTCGGCGGCCACCGGCGGCGCGCGGAACGTGTACCCCTTGGGCAGCGGCTCGCCACGTTCGGAGATGGCGCATTCGAGGTTGCCGATGGTCACATCCGCCGACCGCAGAAGGGCCGCCATCTCGTCGTCGAAGATCGCGTCCGGGCCGAACGTGACCAGCCGGTAGCCGATCGAGCGGTCAAGCATCATGTCGCCGGCCGCCAGCAGCGTGACCTCGCGGGAAGGCGGCGTGGCAGTCGGCGAAGGCGGTACCATAACGGTTGGGAGCGGCGCCGTGCCAATCGTCGCGTTCGCGCTTGGGGTCGAGGTCGCTGTCGTGGATGGCGCCGGTTGGCCGCCAGTATTGCAGCCCATCGTCAGCAGAACGAGCGCCGCCACCAGTAGCAGCTGGCGCGCGCCGAGAGCCTTGAGGCCGCATTGCCGGGTGTGTGGATTGCCCAATCGAGTCGCTTACTCCGCCCGCGATTGGAGCCAACTATACGCCGTCGTGATGAAGGCTGTGGTAGGCGTCTCGTTGAGCGAACCTCGGGAAGCCCCGCCCGCTACTCCGCCTTGCGATGCACTGAGACCGCGTAGGTGTCGCCTTCGTGCCATTCGGCGCAGTCCCAGGTCGAATAGCGGGCTTCGCGCACGAGCCCGGCGGCGGTGGCCAGTTCGTCGTAATGGTCGATGCCGATGCCGCCACGACGGAGCTGGAAACCGGCGACCAGCCGCCCACCCGGCGCGAGATGGCTCGCAAGTTTCTCGACCACCGCGCCTTCGCTCCCGGGCGCGACGAAGATGATCACGTTGCCGGCCATCACGATGACCTCGAACTCGCGACCCAGCTGCACAGCGGCGAGGTCGGCGGTCACCCAATCGAGCTCCGGCGACTTTGCCCGGGCGGTGCTCAGCATCTCCGGGTCGATATCGACGCCCATGACGCTCACGCCGCGCCTCGCCAGTTCGCGCGCGACCCGGCCCGTGCCGCAGCCGGCATCGAGGACCGTCTTCGGCGCGAATCGCTCGACGAAATCGGCCTCGCCGTGCACGTTTTCGCCGGCGGCGGCGCGCTTGTCGTAGGTCGCATCGTACTGGTCGCCGGAGACGCTTCGCTCCTGGAGCCACCGGTTCGTTGGCTGGGTCATGACTGCCTCCATTGCCTGGCATCATGCCACACCGCGGATAGACGAGCCGGGCGCCGCCAATGGCCGATACCCATAGAACGTAACCAGCCCGTCGGCCACGATCTCGTCCGGGGCGGCAAACACGCAGACCTCAGCCCCGGAGACCCCGACGCTTGGCAGTACATGACCCCCTGGCGGCTCTCCGGCAGCGGAACTTCAAGATCTATGCAG
>JBBSKE010000438.1:0-3339 GCA_038256595.1 Tepidiformales bacterium
CCACCGCCACGCCCGAACCGCCAACCGCTATCCCCGAACCGACCAGCACGCCTGTCCCAGTTGCCCCAACCCTCGCCTGCACCGCTACCGCCAGCGTTAGTAACGCCACCCCGGCCAAGAACACGAACGTCGCGGTGACTGGCGTCCTCGCATGCACGAGCGGTTCACCCGAAGGAGCCACCATGCGCACCTCCTGGGCCTACAAAAGCACGACCAGTTCATGCGAGTCGGTTGCCAGTGCGAACGGGGTCGCGAACTGCTCGCGCGCCATCGGCAACGCATCCTCCGGCTTTCGAGTCGTCATCACCGTCACCTTCACCCAGGAAGGCCAGACCTTCCGCACGACCACCGGCTTCACGCCGCAATAAGGAGTCCCCATGCGAGCGGTCCTGCTACTCACCATCCTCTCCGCCTCCCTGCTCGTCGCCTGTGGCGGCGACGACGCCCCATCTCCGACCGCGTCCGCCAGGAGCACTGTCTCATCCGGACGCACCACCGCCCCCGCAGCGCTCAACGTCGATGCCGACAAGAAAGATGCTTTCGCCGCACTCGAGCGTCAGATGAAGTACCTCACGGATGGCCAATTCGTGCGTGCCTACGACGAGATCCATCCCGCTCAGCGCGAACTCTTCACGAAGGAGGAATACGCCGCCTGCGTCCGCGACGCCGCGTCGGTCGGGGAAATCAAGCTCAAGCTGCGAGAAGCCTACATTGAAGCGGATATGCTCATCCCCGGCACCACCACCCGGGCCGATGCACTCGCCCTAACGGTCGACATGACCATCGCTGGCGACACCGATACAAACACCTTCCGCGAGTTCAAGCTCGACGGAAAGTGGTACTTCACCGTCGCTGATCCCGACGACGAATGCTAGAAGGCGACTTCGACCGCTTCTCTAGTTGACCCATTATTCGACCACGCCGCACTCGCGAGCCTCGCCAAAAGCACACCAAAAACGATCAGATGGTTGCGGACCAAAAGGTCGCAGGTTCGATTCCTGCCGGGCGTACCACTTTTTCTTTTGATTGCGGCGATAGCGGAATCGGCCCGCTTCGCTGGCCAGGCTTTTCGACGTTTTGTTGGCCGGCGATGTGCCCGGGTGCCAGCACAGTTGAGGCACGCTCCCCTGGTCGGTCGCGTCACTGACCTCGTGTGCGATGGCCGGCTCTCTTTCCCCTGGTTCACATTTTCCAATTGCGCACTACCACATGAGACTGCCAGCCCTGCGCGACGCGTTCGGCAGCAGTGCAACGCGAACATGACCGGCCACGGTACATTCCCAGCAACCGCGCTGCTCGCAGGGCAACAACGCCTGCGCTGGATAGTGACGGCAGTTCGATATTTCTCTATAACAACGCCTACAGGAAAGTCCCCGGCTACGGCGGCTCGCAGGATTGCGGCTGGCTGGATGCCTCGCGGATTTTCATTCTGGAGGTAGAGTTTGCAGAAACAGTCTCCTGTCCCAACGGAGTTCGACAAGCCCTTTTACGACGCCTGCAACGAGGATCGCCTCGTGGTGCAGCACTGCGCGGCGTGTAACCGGTTCCAGTTTCCGCCACGGGCCATGTGTCCTCGCTGTGGCAATGCGAATCTCACGTGGGAACCGGTGAGTGGCCGGGGCCGCATCCTGAGCCGCGTGGTGGTGTACGACAGCCCGGTCTCCGCGCTTATCCCCGACCAGCCCTTCAACGTCGCGACGATTGCCCTGGACGAAGAACCCGAGGCGATCATGCTCTCGCACCTGCCGGGTGTCCCCGTCGACAAGGTGCCGATCGGCGCCGCGGTCGAGGTGATTTTCGAAGTAACCCCAGCCACCGGGCAGAAGGTTCCAGAGTGGCGAGTGGTGGAATAGCGTTTCCGCAGCCAGTTTCTCGAACCTTCGCGTCCGAGCCGAGCGCTCGAAAAGGAGAATAGTATGCCCGCACCAATTGCTCCCCATTCCTGGCATCGAAACCGAGAGGGCCTCGGCATCTGGGAGGGCCGCGGCAAAGTTGTCGCTACTGGTGTCGGTTCGTCGCCGACGGCCCGGCGCTGGGACGAGCGGCCCGAGACCAGCATGGGCGCCCTGACCATCATCGCGATTCGCAAGGCGATCGAAGACGCCGGGATCTCCCCGGACGAGATCGACGGCATCGTCCTGACGCCCGATTCGACGACCGGCGTTTCGAATAATCCCCACGCTCCCGCGCCCGAAGGCTGGGACGACGTCTTCAAGATGGTCGATTTCCCCCAGGCCGGGATCACGCGCGGCGATATCGACTGGCTGCTCCTGAACATGCCGGAGCTGAAGAACGTGACGTTTAAGATGAACGCACCGACCTGCATGTCCGTGGCGTTCACGAACGCGGCCGAGGCGGTCAATCGCGGGCTCACGGGCACCTGCCTGGTGGTACGCGGCTGGCACAACCTCGCAGGCCGTTATTATGTCGGGCAGGGCGCTGCGGCATTGGAAACATCATCTGGTCCCGGCAAGTACGGCGGGATCTGGGGCATGCCAGCCTGCGCGACGACCGCGATGATCTTCGAGGAGTACTGCAACAAGTACGGGAAGAACCACGACATGATGGCCCCGTTTGTCGTTGAAGAGCGGCGCAACGGGCTCATGAACCCGGACGGCTTCTTCACGCAGCACCGTCCCGAGATGATCACTGTTGATGACTACCTTTCCGGCCGCTGGATCGCGAAGCCGGCGAACATTTATGACAATGACCTGCCCATCCAGGCGGCGCTCGCGGTCATCTTCACGACCCCGGAACTGGCCAAGCACCACAAGCAGAAGCCGGTCTACATCCTCAATCACGCCCAGACGCGGCCCGAGTTGCAGGGCGCCATCCCGACCCTCGCCGAGTGGGAACGGGCGAGCGACAAGATGGGCCGGATGCTCTACGAAGGCGCGGGCATCGGCCCCGAAGACCTCTCGTTCGAGAACATGTATGACGGGTTTACGCTCTTCCACCAGTTCCACGTCGAGGGGCTGCGGTTCGCCTCGCGGGGCGAAAAGCGCGGGTACGCGTTGGACCTCTACCAGACGGACATCAGCATCGAGGGGCCGAATCCCGTTTCGCCGAGCGGCGGAAACAGCGGAAACGGCCGCACGCGCTGGTGGAACCACCGCGACTGCATCCTGCAGCTGCAGGGCCGGTCGCCGTCGCAGATTACCCGGAAGGCCGAGTACGGCGTTTCCGGCGCGCACATGCCGAACTTCTGCGATGCGCTCATCTGGGGCGCCTCTCCCGACTAGACCGCAGCTTACGGCTGACGGTTCGACACTAAGAATCGGCCAGGTTTCCCGCTCAATGGGTTGGAAACCTGCCCGCTACGTGAATCCACAGGCCACC